>NZ_KV820890.1:0-273 GCF_001815515.1 Nosocomiicoccus sp. HMSC059G07 | reverse complement strand
TATATATTGCCTACGGATCAAATTTAAATCTAGAACAAATGGAAAACAGATGTCCAACCGCAAAATTAGTAGGAACAAGTGAAATAAAGGACCACAAATTCACTTTTAGTAAGCCACATCCGCATGCTGTGGCAACCAACGGTTGAACCATGCAAGGGGAAAGTGTTCCAGCCCTTGTGTGGTAGATTACACCCAATGACGAAAAAGCACTCGACCGGTATGAGGGATGGCCCCATCTATATAGAAAAGAAATGATGAAAGTTAAAGTAGATA
>NZ_KV820889.1:0-234 GCF_001815515.1 Nosocomiicoccus sp. HMSC059G07 | reverse complement strand
CACGACCAGGGCTTGAGATTGCGGGTTATTTTTCACATTATTCAAAAGAACGCGTTCAGTTATTCGGACTGACTGAAACGACGTATTTTAATACGAAATTAACGGATGAAGAACGCGCAACTCGTGCACAACTACTATGTACAAATGAGACGCCGTGTTTTATATTTACAGACGATTTAATACCACCAAAAGAAATTATAGAAGCGTGTGAGAATGCAAATATTCCACTTTTAA
>NZ_KV820888.1:0-238 GCF_001815515.1 Nosocomiicoccus sp. HMSC059G07 | reverse complement strand
GCAATCGCGACGCGTTGTTGTTCACCACCAGATAATGATTTTTGGTAATGGTCGAGTCGGTGCTCGAGCCCAAATAATTTAAGGATTTCTTCGGCACGTGCTTTTGCTTCTTTTTTACCCATGCCCGCTTCACGTCCAACAAACTCGAGTTGCTCGCGGACTTTTAAGTACGGCAGTAAGTGAGACTCTTGAAATATAAATCCAATTTCTCCGAGTCGTAAGTCTGTCATTTCGCTAT
>NZ_KV820887.1:0-454 GCF_001815515.1 Nosocomiicoccus sp. HMSC059G07 | reverse complement strand
GGTAATTTAGTTTCGCCTTTCAGTAACGAGTTAAAGTCTTTCGCAACTGATTGTAAATTTGATTTATAACGACTTCTAATGCTTTCGCTACCGAATGTGACTTCGCAATTCACTAGTTTATCGTTCACATCAAACGTTTGTTTCAGCGATTGTATTCTGATTTCTTGTTCGAGGTCAATTCGTTCGTCAATTAGAAACACTCTATCGCCGATTAAAGGTACTGCTTCTTTATAAATACTTCTAACGTCATGTAAGTTACCCTCAATAGATATTTCTAATGACTTCTCAACGGCTTCAATCATCATCTTATCCATTGTTTCTTTGTCAGTCACACGACCGTCTACAATCGGTTTACCCTCATACACACCGATTACTTCAGCTAACGGAGATGTGTATTCACGTCTTAATTTAGCGTTCGTAAAGTAATCATCATTATCCGCAGCATCTGATTCAC
>NZ_KV820886.1:0-204 GCF_001815515.1 Nosocomiicoccus sp. HMSC059G07 | reverse complement strand
CACATCCACTCGTCGTGTTTTCAGCAGTGACAGTCGGGTATAGTGCGTATGAGTTCGGAGGCGTAGCTGGAAGTTTTATTGCGGTTTTAGTCGCAACTGAAGTATCAAGACTATATGCCGGTCGAACGAAATTAGATATTTTGATTTCTCCAATTTTCACGATTATTATTGGATTTTTAGTCGGTAAATTTGTTGGTCCATTTA
>NZ_KV820885.1:35332-49188 GCF_001815515.1 Nosocomiicoccus sp. HMSC059G07 | reverse complement strand
TTTCAAGTGGCTAACTTAAACTTGAAATTTAAGAAGAAATATTTAGGATTTAATAAAATTAAACCGTAGTAAATCATCGTCGCAACAATACCTCCACCGATCCAAGAACCGATGACGAGACCAACTAAAATAATAATAACGACAGCCGGTAGTGCGAGTTTGATTCCTTTATACATAAATTCTTCAAGTGAATCCCACTTATAACCACAAATAAGAGCGACAATCGCAGCAGTTGCCGTACCGAGAATTAACGGCACGTGCGGATCAATTTCAAATTTAACCACCGCAACATACATCGAAAAGATCATAACAATGAACGGTATAATTGCTAAAAAGACGTTAATCTGTCTTGGTGATTCTAGTTTACTTTCCTTCATTGAAAATCCCCCTAATAATAATCTCTTTTTAATTATAGCGATTAAAACAAAAAATGGTAGCGATTTCTTAAATATTTTCAAAAAATCGCTGACATTTTCATCAACAATTTGACTGATTTTAATCGTCATATATTACAATACACCAAGAAAATGATACGATATAATTGATAATTTTATAGGAGAGAACGTAATGAATATACTAGTATTAGTTGGAGCGAATGTCGGTTCAAAAACGGCAACTGCTTTACAATACGTCACAGATTATTTTGAAACACATTATAATACTCATAATATCGAGATGATCGATTTAAAAGATAAAACACTCAACTTAGCAGATGGTCGTCATTATGAAGACTGGTCGGGTGACACAAAAGAAGTTATTTCTAAAATGTTAGCCGCTGACGTCATCGTTATCGGATTCCCAGTGTTCCAAGCATCAATCCCTGCAGTTCTAAAAAACTTATTCGACCTATTACCAATCAATGGCTTAAAAGGAAAAACAGTATCCATCGTCTCAACAGCAGGATCCAATAGACATTTCTTAGTTGCAGAAATGATGCTGAAGCCAATATTAAACTACATGAAAGCACACGTACTATCATCATATGTATTCATCACACCAGAAGCATACGAAGGAAAGCGACTCACAGACGTTAACATCTTGCACCGACTCGATAATTTAGCAGATGAAACAATCGACATCGCCGAGGCACATCAATCATTTAGTAAACGTAAGAACAAATAAAATAACGCCGAGTACAACTGTACTCGGCGTTTATTCATAATGAGACCAGCATGAGTAAATATAGACGATTTTCTCATCTTCATTTACTGTATAAACCACTCTGTGTTGATGGTTAATTCTTCTAGAATATCTTCCCTCACTTTTTGGTACGAGCTTTTTAAATGATTGTGTCGATTTAAAGGGATCATTTTTTAATGTCTCTATAATCTTCATAAAGTTATACTTTAAGTTTGATTGCTTAATCTTTTTCAAATCGGTCTTTGCACTATTTTTAATAATAACTTTATACTGTGTTACGCTCATAGCTCATCCCAATTGATATCGTCAATATCTGTCCAACCACTATTATCTTCCATTCGTTCTCTAACTACATTTAATACACCGTTATTTTCTAAATATAGCGTTTCATTAATACTATCCCAATCTTCTTTACTAATAAGGACTGCTTCAGAGTTTGATTTGCTACCACTAATAACTATTGGACTATGACTTTCATTAACTTCTTTTAAAATATTATAAAAATTTTCCCTAGCCTTTGTGGGTGTAATAATTTCCATATCCTTCACTCCAAACGTACGTTTATATGTACGTTTATTATAAGCTATTATTCATCAAGAATACAAATGTTTAATCTCTATACGCTAATAACCTTAGACCGTTTAGTATAACTAGAATTGTTGATCCTTCGTGGCCAATGACTCCTAGTGGTAAGTTTATTGCTTGGAAAAGGTTCGCAATGATGAGTAACGCGATGACCGCAATTGCAAATAAAACGTTCGCAATGACGATTCGTTTCATCTTTTTAGATAATCCTATAGAGTACGGTATCATCGTTAAGTCGTCTTTAATAAGTACGACGTCTGCTGTTTCCATTGCGATATCTGTTCCTGAACCCATCGCAAATCCAACTGAAGATTTCGCTAACGCCGGTGCATCGTTTACACCATCTCCAACCATTCCGATGTTACCATATTTTTCTTTTAATTCATCTAATATAGAAGATTTTTCATCTGGCATTTTATTTGCATGAACTTCTTTAATACCAACTTGTTTTGCGATATGCTTTCCGGTATTTTCATTATCACCCGTAACCATAATCGTTTGAATACCCATGTTATTAAGTTTTTCAATCGCAATTTTCGCATTTTCTTTCACGACGTCTTCTAGCGCATAAAACGCTTGTAACTCGTTATCACGACTCACGAAAATTACCGTGTTTCCTGTCGATTCTTTTTCAATTACGACACGCTTCACTTCTTCAGATAGCTGAATATTAGATTCATCTAACACATAACTATGCTTTCCGACTTTCCATTCGCTACCTTTGTTTTGAATTAAGAATCCTTTACCTGTAATATCCTCAACGTGACCGAGTTCAATGAGTGGCGTGTCTTCTAAGTAATCTAAAATCGCTACTGCAATTGGATGCATAGATCCTGATTCCGCACTTTTAATAACCTCATCGACATGTGCGTGGTCGACACCATCTACGTAATAAACATCTGTAACAGCAGGCTCACCGACTGTTAACGTACCTGTTTTGTCAAATATAATCGCATTTAACGCATTCGTGTTGTCAATCGTTTGACCGCCTTTAAACACCATTCCGTTACGTGCAGCGTTTGAAATTGCTGAAAGTGTTGCAGGTGTTGCACTTGCGACTAATGCACATGGTGACGCAACTGTTAAAAGTACCATCCCACGGTAAAACGACTCTGTCCAACCCCAGTCGAGTACAAAGTACGCTAAAGCGATAAATAACGGAACCCCGACTAATACAACTTTTACATAAGTATCTTCAATTGACTCAATAAAACTCGCTGTTTTACTTGGTGAAGACTGCGCTTCATCGACAAGTCGAATAATTTTAGCAAATAACGTGTTACTGTCTTCAACTGTGACTTCCATATCGATTCTGTTACCTTCGTTAATCGTCCCCCCGATGACCTCGTCTCCTGTTAGTTTTTCAACAGGAACGGATTCACCTGTAACAGATGCTTCGTTAACAACCGCGTCAGTTGAAAGTAGTTTTCCGTCAATTGGAATTGTTTCACCGCGTGGCACTTGAACTTTATCTCCAACTTTTAGCTCAGCAGTTGGAACGACTTCAATTTCGCCGTTTTCATTGTAACGACGTGCTTCGTCTGGCGTTAAGTTCATTAACTCAGAAATCGCGTTTCGGCTTTTTTCGTTTGCCATCGATTCCATTGCTTCAGCAAGACTGAAAATGAAAATTAACAGTGCACCTTCCATCCAATAACCGATGATCGATGCACCAACGGCAGCTAAAATCATCAGTACGTCTACGTTTAAATGTTTGTCGTGAATCAGTTCTTCGATTCCGTTTTTTGCGCTATAATATCCCCCGATTAAAAAAGCAGCAATAAATACTGGAATCGCAACATTTTCAAGGCCTTGGTACTGAAGTACAATCCCTATAATAATAAGGAATGCACAAATAACCGTGTTTCGAAAGCCTTTATTTTGTAACCATTTTTTCAAAGTTGTTCACCTACTAATTTAGAAAATTATCATTTAATTTAATGCTTTATATACACTTAATTATAATAATTTTAAATAAGAAACACAATAGATTAGACTAGATATTATTACTTTATTTTCAAACATCCTTTTATTCTAAGTATCAATATGTTAGTCTATATACTTGTGTATAAAAAAGGAGTGTTAAAATGACCGATAAAAGTAAGCAAAAAATATCACCAGTGTTTAAATACGCGTCAATTTTAGTACTAATTCTTGTTTTATTTGGTATGTTTATGCCAGCAAGATTCGGTGAAATGACTGGAGCATTAAGTAACTATATTACAGTTACTTTTGGTTGGTATTACATGATACTTGTTACGGTAATTATTTTATTTTCAGTATTTTTAATATTTAGTCCGATTGGAAAATTAAAACTTGGTAAACCGAATGACGAACCTGAATTCAGAACAATTTCTTGGTTAGCGATGTTATTCAGTGCCGGTATGGGGATTGGCCTTGTGTTCTACGGGGCATCAGAACCTATTTCCCATTATCTAGCACCACCATCAACTGACAGAGAAACTAAAGAAGCGTTCATGGAGTCAATGCGTTCAACGATATTCCACTACGGATTCCATCCGTGGGCGGTATATGGAATCGTTGCGTTATCTCTCGCATACTTCCAGTTTAGAAAGAACGAAGATGGTTTACTGTCTAAAACGTTAAGACCTATTTTTGGAGACCGAGTAGATGGTCCATTAGGTACAGTCGTCGACGTACTTGCGGTATTCGCAACTGTTATTGGGGTTGCGGTATCTTTAGGTGTAGGTACGTTACAAATTAACGCAGGTCTGAATTATTTATTGAATGTGCCTCAAAATATTTTAGTACAGTTTATAATTATTTTTGTTGTTACAATTCTTTTCCTAGTGAGTGCTTGGAGTGGATTATCTAAAGGGATTCAATATTTAAGTAACATTAATATGTCACTTGCAGTACTATTATTAGTTGCTCTATTTTTCATAGGGCCAACGATCCTTATTTTAAATATGATGACAACAACTGCAGGATCTTACCTCGGAACTTTTTTACAAAACAGTTTCGACGTAGCCCCTCTCTATGAGCAAAAATCTGAATGGCTGAAAAGCTGGACCATTTACTACTGGGGGTGGTGGATCAGTTGGAGTCCTTTCGTTGGTATATTTATTGCACGTGTATCAAAAGGACGTTCAATTAGACAGTTTGTTATTGCAGTATTACTCGTTCCAACAATCGTAAGCTTAATTTGGTTTAGTGTATTTGGAACGACAGGAATTACTGTCGCTCAAAATTCAGACAGCATATTAGCGTTACCACCAGAAACACAGTTATTTGCGATATTTAATGAATTACCACTAAGTGTCGTACTTTCAACAATCGCAATACTATTAGTATCGATATTCTTTATTACATCAGCGGACTCAGCGACATTCGTTTTAGGTATGCAAACGTCATACGGAACGTTACAACCACCTAAAGGAATTAAAGTCATTTGGGGAGTATTACTGTCACTCATCGCATTTGTACTATTGCTCACGGGCGGTGACGAAGGTCTAGGCGCGTTACAATCAGCAGCAATTATATCTGCTTTCCCATTTAGTATCGTAATTATCCTGATGACAATTAGTTTTTATAAAGACGCAGATTTAGAAAGACGAAACTTAGGACTTACAATTACGCCAGACCAAGATAAGTTAGAAGAATATTACGAACACGTAGAAGAACATCCAAATACAGATATGGAAAGAGAAAATCCGGACAACGTATTCTAAAATAATCCTTACCGATTTTTATATCGGTAAGGTTTTTTATTTTTATTTAATAATCAAAATTTTATTCAACCTTTCAAAAATCCATATTGTTTATTCACCATATAAGGGATATGATTATGAAAAATACATATTACGGAGTGATTCTTTCGTATGAAAATGTCTAAAAAGGATTTCTTTTTTAATATATTAAATGGGATGGCGATTGGTATCGTCGTTGCATTAATTTCTAGTGCATTACTCGGAGAAGTACTAAAGTTTTTTGGACGTTATTCTGACGTCTTTATAACGATCGGTAATGCAGTAAGTTCATTTCAGTTAATTACATCTGTCATTATCGGTGTATTAGCGGGGATCAACTTAAAGTTTGACGGGATTCGCAGCGTAATTTTAGGAGGCGCAGCGTTAATTGGTTCTGGAGCGTTAGTCTTTGAAGAAACGGGTGTCCGTTTACAAGGAATGGGAGATCTAATTAACGTTTTAATTACGCTCATTATTGCAGCGGCTATTATCGTATTCATTGGCGATAAACTCGGATCTCTGAACATCGTATTTTTACCGTTTCTCGGTGGTGTCGTTCCCGGTTTAATCGGATTAATGATCTTACCGTACTCAAAACTTGTGACGACAAGTTTAGGTGAATTAATTGCGCACTTTACAGATTTAAATCCGCTTCTCATGACGATTTTAATTTGTGTATTTTACTCTGCATTTCTCGCAACACCAATTTCACTCGTTGCGATTGCGACTGTTGTCAGTCTTTCTGGACTTGCGAGTGGTGCAGCAAACTTAGGAATTTTAACAGCATGTATGACGTTTTTATTCGGTTCAATTGGAATTAACAACAAAGGTACAATCATCGCTCTCATCATCGGTACAGGTAAAATGATGATGCCTGTGTACTTCAAAAACCCAATTATCGCAGTGCCGTTAGTCATTAACGGAATTATCGTCGGTGCGACAGGATACTTTATGAACGTTCAAGGTACACCGATGTCAGCAGGTTTTGGTCACACAGGATTAGTTGGTCCAATTAACTCGTTAGCGTTAATGGACGGTAGTACGAGTATGAATATCGCTAAACTTACAGTGGCGTATCTCATCGTTCCTGTCATCGCTGCATTTATCGTCGACAAACTATGCTTAAAATTTCTACCAAAATATACGAGAGAAATGTTCCTATTTAAACCATAAAAAGACTGCAACTAAGCTGCAGTCTTTTTTAATTAAACGGATATGGTAACGGCCCACGCTGAGTACTCATCCATTTTAAATCTGTAAAATCTTCTAACACATATGGATTCCCGTAACGTCCCATACCACTATTTTTAACGCCACCAAACGGTATATTCGGAAAATCAAGAACCGTTTGTTCATTGACGTGTACCATACCACTTTCTATTTGTTCCGCATACATTTGACCTTTTTCAACATCTTCAGTAAATATCGCAGCCGATAATCCGTAATCTGTATCGTTTGCAAAACGAATCGCCTCATCGTTAGAACGTGCTTTTATAATTAACGCTATCGGACTAAATAATTCAGTTTGTGCGATCTCACTGTCATTTTTAATATCTTTAAAGATAAATGGTGTGACAAAATTACCACTCACTTCACCTTCTAACACCATTTCTCCAGACGCTTTTGCCATTTCGATAAATTTCTTAGTTTTTTCAAGCTGTGTTTTATTAATAATCGGACCGATGATTCCAACTTTATTGTGTTCGACACTCATTTTTAAATTTTCAGTTGCCGCTTTAAATTTATCTATAAACTCTTCATATACTGATTCATGAACGATGATTCGATTTACACTCATACATATTTGACCGGAATGTAAAAATTTCCCAGGAATTAACGCACGTACTGCATGATCTAAATTCGCATCATCCATAACGATAAAAGGACTATTCCCGCCAAGTTCTAGCGCTGTCGATATAAATCTATCGTTTGTTACTTTACGAATGTGTTTACCAACTGCAGTCGATCCTGTAAAACTAATCGCATTAATTTTCTCATGCGTAAAAAATACCTCACCAACAAGTTTCGGTTCAGTTAACACCATCTGAAAAACGTTACTCGGTACTCCCGCTTCTCTTAATAATACTGCCGGTATCGCCCCACTCACGATTCCTGTTTGAACGTCTGGTTTATGGACGACCGCATTGCCTAACGCTAGTGCTGGCGCAATTGTACGCATCGATAAATGTAACGGGAAGTTAAATGGCGCAACGGACGACACTACTCCTTTTGGTGAGCGGTAAATTAAATTTTTCTTACCTGGTATAAGAGATGAACGATTTCCAACATGTCCAATCTTTTCCACTAATTTTAACGATTCTCTTAAAATATTGATCGTCGCAACGTATTCAGCATTCGCTTTAACAAACGTACTTCCACTCTCTTTAATTAAGACGTCTATGATATTTTTTCTATGCTGAATAAATAGTTTGATAAGATTTTTAAGTACTTTCTTACGTTGTTTCGGATTGTGTTTCCATTCACTGTTATCCGCAACTTCAAATGCCTTGTTCGTTTGCTCTAAACTCGCGAGCGGAATTTCTGCAACCAACGAGTCGTCAAACGGGTTTAACGACTGAAATACTTCTCCACTGTCGCCTTCAACAAATTTTCCATCTATATAACTTTTATTTAAAGTTAAAAATATATTCATATCATCACTCCATTTTTATACTATACCCAAAAAATATTTTATTAATTCAAAACATATCTATTTACTAGGAATTAAAAATGTCCTATAATCGATTTATCAAAATTTTAAGAAGGATGTTATTCATGGACGCTACATTTATTATTATAAATCTAGTTGTATTTTTTGCGCTCCTTGTTGGAGTTTTTTTCATGCAAAAAAAGCATATTAAATTTTCATACCGCGTATTAATCGCACTCGGTATTGGTTTAGTATTCGGAGGAATTCTTCAGCTTCTATATGGTGCTGATTCATACGTTACGACTCAAACGACAGGTTGGATGGGCCTCATCGGAAATGGCTTCATTCGATTACTACGTATGATCGTTATTCCACTGATCTTCGTATCAATCTTAAGTGCATTTGCGAAATTAGAAGTTAGAGAGAAATTTTTAAAGTCTGCAGTTAAGGCGATTTCGATTTTACTCATTACCGTTGCAATTTCTGCGGTAATTGGTATTACGACAGCTATCGCATTTAACTTAAACGCTTCAAGTATTAATTTAGGGGAAGCTGAAAACGCACGTAGTTTAGATATTGAATCTACAGCTTCAGAAATTGAAGGGTTAACGTTACCAGAACAAATTACACAACTGATTCCAGCAAATCCATTTTTAGACTTTACAGGTCAGCGTGGTGCTTCGACAATTGCGGTCGTAATTTTCACAGCATTACTCGGATATAGTTTATTAAAGTTTAAAAAACACGATGAAGTACGTGCAAACAAATTATCAGAGGGGATTTTAATCCTCAACGATTTCGTCATGGAACTCGTTAAAATCATTTTACGCTTAACGCCATACGGAATTTTAGCAATTATGGCAAATACTGTTGCAACAAGTGACTTTAGAGCTTTAGTGGATTTAAGCTTATTCGTCGTCGCGTCTTACGTTGCACTCATTGCGATGTTTATCGTTCATTTAATTATTATTGCATTAACGGGGTTAAACCCATTCACTTACGTTAAAAAGACGGCTGAAGTGTTACTATTCGCATTTACGTCACGTTCAAGTGCAGGTGCGTTACCGTTAAATATTCAAACTCAAACGACACGACTCGGTGTTCCGTCAAGTGTTGCAAACTTCTCTGCAAGCTTCGGATTATCGATTGGACAAAATGGATGCGCAGGAATTTACCCATCTATGCTTGCGATAATGGTTGCGCCAGTTGCTGGAGTGAATGTTGACTTACAGTTTATACTCACGTTAATCGTCGTTATCGTAGTTACAAGCCTTGGTATCGCTGGTGTAGGAGGCGGTGCGACATTTGCTGCAATTATCGTCTTAAGTACGATGAACTTACCAGTCGCACTTGCTGCAGTATTAATTTCTGTTGAGCCGTTAATCGATATGGGACGTACAGCATTAAACGTTAGTGACTCTATGGTCGCAGGTACTGTAACAGCAAAAACTGACGGTACGTTAGACAAAGACACTTACGATAATATGTCTTACGATGAACTTACGACTTCAAATATCTAACTCAATTTTACGGTTCGATGTTTTAAAACATATAAACCGGGTATATATCTAGTACTTCAGAAATGAAAGGTATGATATGAATGAGTAAATTTGAAGGTAAAGTAGATCAATTAAAAGGTAAAGCAAAAGAAACAGCCGGTAAAGCGTTAAACGATAAGAGTAAAGAATTCGAAGGTAAAGCAGATCAAGCTGCTGGTAAAGCGAAAGATGCAGTAGACAATGCATCTAAAAAAACAAAAGACCAAATCGGTAAATTAGGCGAATAATCGCACGACAAAAGGAGTTCCATTCGGAACTCCCTTTTTTATTTTTCGATAATTTCAATACTATTTTTTACCTCTGCCCAGTGGTTAACGGGACCATGTCCGTGACCAACTTCGATACCTTCTTCAATCGCGCTTTGGATAAAACTCTTCGCCGTAATAATTGACGTTTTTAGATCATTTCCTTTAGCAAGTTCAGATGCGATACACGCTGCGAACGTATCCCCTGTACCGTGTGTACGATTTGTATCGATACGTGTGCCGCGCATCCAAAACTCTTTATCTTTTAAACTGACGAAGTCTTCAGCATATGAATCATCACGGTGTCCACCTTTAATAATGACGTTTTCTGCCCCTA
The DNA here is from genome assembly GCF_001815515.1 of Nosocomiicoccus sp. HMSC059G07. Lineage (NCBI taxonomy): Bacteria > Bacillati > Bacillota > Bacilli > Caryophanales > Staphylococcaceae > Nosocomiicoccus > Nosocomiicoccus sp. HMSC059G07. The sequence continues at coordinate 38,962 of NZ_KV820885.1, read as the reverse complement.
GTGCTTTTAAGTAATTCGCCGCTTCAACCATATCTTCTCCAGATTGAATCGTTAAGCCTGTTAACACTTCCGCTTCTGGAATGTTCGGTGTAATGACCGTTGCAAGTGGTACTAATTCTGACTTTATTGAGTCGATTGCGCCGTCTTCGAGTAATTTATGACCACCTTTTGCTATCATCACGGGATCTAATATGTACGGTCCAAAATCGACTCTTTTTAAATTTTCTACAACACATTTTACATGTGCCTCACTTGCGAGCATACCTGTTTTACACGCACCGATTTTAAAATCATCTGCGAGAGAATCAAATTGTGCATCAATAAACTCTGTCGGTACATAATACGCGTCTTGTACGCCTTTTGTGTTTTGTGCAGTGAGTGCGACGACAATGCTCATTCCAAATACGTTACGCGCTTGAAATGTTTTTAAATCTGCTTGAATTCCTGCGCCACCTCCAGAGTCTGAACCTGCGATTGTAACTGCTTGTGGTGTTGAGTTAATCATCTAATTGTCCTCCAAAATATAATCTATTTTTTGTTTTAAACCACTTACTTTTTCTGCAACGTTTTCTGCTAACATAATTTCAGATACAATAGCTGCTCCTTTTACTCCTGTATCTTTTAATACGTCTATGTTTTCTTCTTTAAGACCACCGATCCCAACAGATGGCACGTTCGTATGTTGAATGACCTCGACTAACGCTTCTTTCGACTGAACAATCGTTTCTTTTGTGTTTGTATCAAAGAATGCCCCTACGCCGAAATAATCTGCACCACCTCTCTCTGCTTCTATCGCTCGAGTAGTTGTTTTTACAGTGACACCGAGTATTTTATCGTCACCTATAATTTGTCGAGTAATATGTACAGGTAACTCATCATCCCCGATATGAACCCCCGCAGCGTCAACTGCTAAAGTAATATCTACACGGTCATTAATAATAAGTGGCACGTTATATTTGTCCGTCACTTCTTTTACTTTAACGGCGAGATTATAAAACGCGTTTGTCGTTAACTCTTTTTCTCGTAGTTGTACGATTGTGACCCCATTTTTGCACGCTTCTTCAATGATCGATAAAAACTCATCATCGCTATAATCATAGCGTCCTGTCACTAAATATAAACTTAAATCGAATGTCATACGTATTCTCCTTTAACTTCTTTCGTCCAATCTGTATCTTTTAATAGAGATAACTCGTTTAATAAATGAAATCTAAATTCGTTAAGACCACGACTTTTCTCTGCTGCGACTTCACCGCAAATGTTAAAATAACTGACTCCGTTAATACATGCGTCTACAGGATGAAGACCACTACCTAAATTCGCAGCTATAAGCGCACCGACCGTATCTCCAGTTCCAGTAAATTGACCGTTATATTCGACACCATTCGACAATTTCACTACATGGTCTTTACTGACGATAATATCGACTGGACCTGTCGCTAAGAAGACCGTGTTTTCGTACGTACGTGTTTTATCTTTTAACGCGTCGATTAACTCCTCTAAACGGTCCGCTTTCGTATCCTCTTCACCAGCATCTACCCCTCGGCCATGGCTCTTCAGTTTACAAAATGCACGCATTTCAGACATATTGCCTTTAACTACTGCCGGCTTAAGATCAACGAGTGCGTCACCGATACTATTTCTAAACTGACTGACGCCATATCCGACTAAATCAACAACGACTCGCTTTTTATGAGAATTCGCACGCTTCGCTGCATGTACTAAATGTGTCGCTTCATTGTGTGGTAAACGCGCTAAGTTAATCAACAACGCGTCTATGGCTTGAATTACTTCATCTTGTTCTTCGATATGAGCGGCCATAATCGGTTTTGCACCGACATACAGCAAACTGTTCGCGATCATTTCGATAGAAATCTGATTCGTAATACAGTTCACGAGCGGGCTCGATTGAAGCGGAAAACCCGGTTTAAAATCAAACAAAAAAAGCACTCCTTAATTATTTGCATAATTTCGGAGTGCTCAAAGAAGCCCTAAACATTTGTTACCTACGCCAGCATTATCTGTACAGGTTCAATGGGTATAATCTCAGCCACAAAAGTAGCACCCCGAAATGTCTATATTATTTTCTTAAGTATAACACATCAGTCATCATTCATTGGATAATTTTGTCAATCGAATGCGGTATTTTCTTTAATATTAAGTTCACACCAGAGTTATTAATGTGCGTTGTAGATACTAAGTTCCCGTATAATTTCATAGTATCTAACACACCAGCTTTAGAGATTACCGAAAACTCGGGGTATGTAATCTTTATACCGCCAAGCTCGTCGACTTGTAGAATCCCCTTTTCAATAAGCGTCTTCACTAAAGGTGAAGCGTTGTTTTCATCGGCTAAATTTTCGCCACTTAAGTTTGGACCGACCGCACTCACCATAACGTCTGCTGAATAACTACCATCTTCAGAGTTGATAACAAACTCGTCATCATAACTAATATCTTTTACTCCCGATACGTAAGTTAATTGTCCTGCTTCAATTAGTTCTACGATTTTTTCAGCTGTCATTTTCGGAAATGGTCCCGTTAATTGGCCGTGCGTCCCTTTTATATGCTTAATGTAGTACTTTTTATCCTCTATGGACAAATGATTCCACACTTCTCGAAGTACTTCTGACATTGCTTCAGCGATTTGTTGAACTACACCGAGCGTATCTAAATGTTCGAGTTGATATGTGAGAGAATCGAGGACCGGCATGTCATTGAGCTCTGTTAAAAGATGAAAATCTATACCTTGCTTCTTCGTTTCTTCTTTAAATATATCGACGATTGTTTGAATCGTGATGTCTCTATTTTGTTTTAGCGCTTCTACGTCGATATCGACTTCCGCTTCATTTCCTCTAATGAAGGGCACTGTGCCACTTCGTGACGTCACTAAAATATCGTTTTTATAGTTATTGTGATGTAAATACATAATAATATCGAGTGACGTTAAGTTTGTCCCAATCACTCCGACAGATTTCGCGTTTAATAACACGTCACTATTGCGTTCTATCGGAAACGGTGTACTAATATATTTTTCAATTTCTTTTAAATTATAAATATCCGTTTGAGGTAACTGACCGATACATAAGTGTACGATATCGACTTCGTATTTTTCATCTGCATGTATGATATACGTCTTTTCTATTACATCGATATCATCGACGACTGTCGGTACGAACGTCACTCGGCTATCTTTTACATACTCTGAAAACACGTCTTTAGAATACTCACCAAATTCTGGTCGCGTAATAAATTCGTGCTTTAATAAGTCCGGATTATTTTTCTTTAAATATTTGACGTATTCTTTTTTATCGTCCCACGGTGCGAGCGTCATCTTTTTTAGTCGCTGGTTGAGTAATAATGCGTCATCATCTGGCCCAAATGGATATCCAGTCCCTGCAGCATTTGAATCATCGAACATATAAATTTCCATATCAGGATTATCGATATGGTCAATATAATAGCGAAGTGTTCCGATGCCGGCCATGCCTGCACCGACAATTGCGATTTTCATATACAACCTCATTTCTAACTGTTTCATTACACATACCCGTTTCTCATAATAAAAACTCCTGTCTAGAATGATGTGCTACCCAAAAGTTGGACACTAAAATCCAACTTTAGGGGTGT
>NZ_KV820885.1:26390-35232 GCF_001815515.1 Nosocomiicoccus sp. HMSC059G07 | reverse complement strand
TAGCTTTGAATTTAAGGTAAAAGTAGTTAATGAACTACAAAAACCCACCTGAAATTCGTTGGTATAAGTCGCATGGCGAGCAGTATCATGCAAAATTTATGCTTCATAACAATAATGGTGAGGAATCCACATTAATTCTAGGCTCATCTAACTTTACAAGACGTAACTTGAAAGACTTAAACTTAGAAACAGACCTTATTGTGAAGTCAAATTCGGACAGCGAAGAAATGATTGCTATGAACGAATACTACAATAGACTTTGGAACAACGAAGATGGTATTTACACGCTCGATTATGAAGAAGAAAGAGAAGATAGTGTTATGAAAACAATTCTCTACAGAATTCAAGAAAGGCTAGGTCTTTCCACATTTTAGGGATAGTTATCTTACATAGTTCTTTTTATTAATATGCTCATGCTAAATAGATATAGAATCACTAGACGATCTAAGTTCATTAAAAATAACACTTGTAAATACAGATACACGTAGTAATCACGAGAGTATACTAAAAACAAACACGTATATCGCAAAATAGGAATAAACTTCCTATGTTTATCCCTATTTTTATTTAGCAATATTAATAGTTTTCGATATAATTACACTGAATCAATTAGATTAAGGAGAAAATGCTAATGAGATTTCTATTGATGTTATGTTTACTAACATTAACTCTTTCTGCTTGTAGCCAATCACAAGAAAATCCTGAAGAGATTGTCGTTGAGCGAAAGAATAGTTCAGAACAAGACAAACAAGTAATAGACAAAAAGAAAGATAAAGATAATGAGAGCAATAAAAAAGCAGATATGAAAAAAGATACTAAGGATAAGTCAAAAGAGAAACAGTCTTATGAAAATCTAACTGTTAATGACATCGTTGCAATGGCGCTTAAAGAAGATTCAATCAGCGACATTAGTATAACTGCTGATGATTTGTTATCTGGCTCTTTTGAACATAGCGCACCTAGTTTTACTTCAGTTGAACAAATAGACCGTTTACTATTAAGTCCCATGGATTATCATATTTCCCCTGGCTTGACTAAAAATCAAAAAATTTATTCAGTATCTCCACCAAAAACAAACGCACAATCTATAATAATTATAGATGAAGAAACAAATGAAATTGTCATAACAGGAACTCAACAAACTTTGTCTTATGCAGAATTCAGAGAAATAGGATATGTGTTTAATATTAAAGATCTATTTGACAAATACTACGATGATGATTTAGAAAAGATATCACAAAAAATTGTTTTAACTGATGAAATGACTTACGAAGATTACTCAAAAGAAGATATCATCGCTCTAGCGTGGCTGACATATTTTTACAATGATGAAACAATAGATTCGATTCCAGTAGATCCGACAACGCCTTACCTCACATATAGTGATATGAGTAATAAGCCACTAAATCCCTATAATATAGATAGTACTGTCGCGCTACAGGAAGGAACGATAACTATTCAGGCTAAAATACTCGCTGATGGACAAGTGACTTTTGTCGATAACAAAGATGGTACATTTACTTATTATAACGTGCCTGCACATTTTCAAGATCAAAGATGGCTAGATGATGATAATTACTCACTCAACGAATCTAAGAGAATTATTAATGAGGCCAAAGTTGTACCTATCCTTAAAGTTCCTTACGACATCTTACGGTACTACAGCAATATCGTAACACCATCAGAGTATTGATTTTTACATTTTCTATAATTATGTAAATAAAAAAATACGGTAAATGATTCAAGAATCATTTACCGTATTTTTGTTTTATTCGTCCTCTGTATGAGTAAAATATCTCTCCTTATAAGAATCCGATTTGGATAATGAATAATACCGCAAACACATATATTAAAGGATGAACTTCTTTACCTCTACCTGCAACGAGTTTGAGTAACGGATATGTGATAAATCCGAGCGCGATTCCCGTTGCGATACTTGCCGTAAATGGCATCGTTAAAACGATAATAAACGTTGGGAATGCGTCATCAAAACGCGACCAATTGACTTTCGCTAATCCCGTCATCATAAAGCTACCAACGATTATAAGTGCTGGTGCTGTAATTGCAGATAACGCTGAAATAGATTCAATAATCGGTGAAAAGAATAACGTTAACATAAATAGTACCGCTACGACTAACGTCGTAAGCCCAGTACGTCCACCGACTTGAACACCTGATGATGATTCGATATACGCACTTGACGGTGTCGAACCAAACGTCGCACCAACTGTCGTTGCGACCGCATCTGCCATTAACGCCTTTTTAGCACCTGGTAGTTCGCCGTTTTTCATAAGACCTGCTTGTTCAGCAACACCGATCATCGTACCTGTCGTGTCGAATAGTGTTACAAGTAAAAATGCGAATACGACTGAGTATAACGATTGACTAAATACTCCGCCTAAGTCGATATCAAAAAATACTGGTGACGGAGGCGTAGATACGACACCATTATCGATGTGAAGAAGTCCAGTCACGTAACCGATAATTGCCGTCACGAGCATTCCGATAAATAATGCCCCTTTAACGTTACGCGCAACAAGAATTAACGTCAGCAATAAACCAACGACTGTTAGTATCGTTACCGGTGACTTAATATCACCAAACGCAACGAGCGTTCCTTCATCTGCCACGACAATACCTGACATTTTTAAACCGAGTGACGCGATAAATAAACCAATACCACTTGCGACTCCAACTTTTAACGGTGCCGGAATCGAGCGGATCAGTGTTTCACGAAGTGACGTAAATGTTAGCAGTAAAAATATTACCCCTGCAAAAAACACTGTTCCGAATACTGCTTGATACGTCACGCCTTCGGTGAATACGACCGACACAAAATATGCGTTCATACCCATACCAGGCGCGATTGCGATTGGATAATTCGCCCATAACGCCATAATGAGCGTACCGATAACCGCAGAAATCACCGTCGCAATAAACACCTGGTCAAACGGTACCCCAGCTGCTGATAAAATCGCTGGGTTTACGATTACGATATACGCCATTGTAAGAAACGTCGTCAGACCCGCAATTAACTCCGTACGGACGTCTGTCCCACGTTCATGTAACTTAAAGAATTCATTCATAATTATATTCTCCCTAATGATTAAACTAACATACTAATTTTACGCTTCATTCGCTTAGTCGTCTAGAGGTTCTCACTACTTCACGATCACAACTGGTATTTTTGATTTCTTCGTGACTTGATGGCTTACGCTTCCGAGCATCATCTCTTGGAATGCGTTTAACCCTCTTGAACCGATAACGACAACGTCATAAGTACCTTCGTTTGCGATTGCTACTACTTTTCGGATCGGCTTCCCCGATTCTAAACGGAGTTGATAATTTACATTGTTTGAATCATATAATTCAGTAATTGGCTGAAGCACTTTAATATGTTTCTCTTTTATATCTTTCTCGCCAGGTTCGTCTTGTAAAAAGTCGTATTTCACCGCTTCAGTTTCTAATACGCTTAACACTGTAACGACGCTGTCTTCACCAGCGAATTTTAACGCTTCTTTTGCAGCGCGGAAACTATAATCCGAGCCGTCTGAAGCAAGTAGTATTGATTTATACATTATCGTGCACTCCTTTTTGTATAAGATGAGACTCTTCTATCGTAGTTCGTGTTATAAACTTATCATAACTGTTTTTAGATAAATGTGTTACGTAAACTTGATTGTGTACTTTTAGTTGATGAACGATCTGCTCAACTGCCTCTAATGCAGCGTCATCGTATATTCTTGAGTCGTCGAAATTTAAGTATATTGTCTGGCCTTTATCGTTTAAATCGATATGGTCTATCATCGATTCAATCGACGCGTAAAAAATATTCCCTGACACTTTATACGTAACGACGTCACTTACTTCTTTAGTCACTGTAACGTTCGAGATCCTTCTTAAGAAGAATAACGCACTTAAAAGCACCCCGAGAATGACCCCGACCGCTAAGTTGTTCGTTAAAACGACTGCTACAACTGTAATGAGCATGACGAAAATATCGCTCTTTTCAGCGTACTTCACGTATTTAAACGTGCCCCAGTCAAATGTCTTTAACGCGACCATTACCATAATCGCTGCGAGTACAGACATCGGAATCTGAACCATAATATCGCCTAAAACGAGTATCATAAACATTAAAAAGGCACCTGCAGTAAACGTCGAAAGACGTGTTGTACCACCGTACTCAACACTTACGACTGATTGTCCGATCATCGCACAACCACCCATTCCACCGAAGAAACCTGTAATAATATTTGAAATCCCTTGTCCGCGAGATTCCTTATTTTTGTTACTCATCGTACCTGTCGCATCATCGACGATTTTAGCTGTCAATAAACTCTCAACGAGTCCGACAATCGCCATAGAAATCGAGTAAGGTAAAACGATCAGTAGTGTTTCTAACGTATACGGTACATTCGGAATAATTAATTCTGGTAATGTACGTTTAATTTCCCCTAGGTCACCGACTGTTTTAATATCTGCACCAAAGATAATATATACACTCGTTAAAATGACAATCGCAAATAGTGGTGCTGGAATCGTCTTAACAAAACGCGGTGTAATATACACGATCAGTAACGTGACAGTGACATATATGTATGTCGCAAATGATATATTAAAAATATGCTCAAGTTGTGCCATAAAGATTAAAATTCCTAGAGCATTCACAAAACCAATCATCACTGAATTCGGTATAAACTTCAGTAAAGATCCGACTTTTAGCAACCCAAAAATCACTTGGATAATCCCCATCACAATCGTTGCGAAGATTAAATAATCAACACCATACTCCTTAACAAGTGGGCTCACTAAAAGCGCAATCGCACCAGCAGCTGCAGAAATCATCGCCGGGCGCCCACCTAAAAACGAAATCGAAATCGCCATAACAACCGACGCGTATAATCCAACCATCGGTTCGACACCTGCAATAAAAGAAAAAGCAATCACTTCTGGAATTAACGCAAGTGAGACGACAATCCCTGCCAATATATTTTGAAGCGGCTGATTTAGCCACTCGGCTTTTATTTTTTCTACCATAGTAACCTCCAGTTTCCAAACATCTATTATAATGGAAATAACAGTATAGTTGCATGTAAAATCTGCTATATTATAATTTAAGAAGAAAAAACACAACGTATAATGTGAGGTGGTAATTTTTGAAAAAAGTATTATACACATTCGCTTCGCTTTCACTCATACTCGCTGCGTGTAGTAAAAAAGACGTGGTAGACACTGAGAAGCCTGAAAACGAAGTCGAACGTTCGCATCAAGAAGCGAAATCTGATACAGAAAAAGACAAAGAAGAAACTGAAACAAAAGAAGACACACCCCTAATCGCATTTGAAGACTTAACGACAGAACATCTATTAGCAATGACGATTTACGAACAACAAGTAATCGACGAATTTAACGAATACGTATTACCAACAGCAGACGAGATATTCGCTGGGGAGTATTCGCGTCCTCTTTACCCTGGTGGTGAAAGCGCTGACGTAACGAATCAAATACCAGAAGTCAGTATAATAAGTGTAGACGTCACTGACGTACTCGTAGATACACCACAAGATCCACTCACATTCTACGTCGTCAACCCACCAAGCATGGGTGGAATGTCCGTATTTGCAGTAGGAGAAACATACACGTTACTCTACTCATCACTCGGAGAACTTACGTACCAAGAAGCATTAAACTATGGCCACAAATATAACATTAAAGAATTATACGAAAAGCATAAAAACAACGAAAACATATTAAACCTCATTGAACGAATGAACAGCTATGAAAATATGGAAGCGTATTACAAAAAAATAGATTCTATGTATGGAGAATAAAAATACATTTAAAAATTACTACATTCTAACTGAAGGAGTTTCAATCATGCGTTCAAACGTTAACTTTAACACGAAGATTATTCATAACTGTCAGACAGAAAAAGAAGCGGGCGCAATCGTTCAATCGATTGTTCCTGCTGTTGCATACTCATTTGACTGTACAACTGATGCTCAGCATGCGACAAAATGTGCATCTGAAATTCATTACGGTCGATACGGTAATGAGACGACTAAGCAATTAGAACAAAAAATTGCGAGTCTAGAAGAAGCAGACGATGCACTTGCAGTAAGTAGCGGCATGGCAGCAATTAGTATCGCACTACTCTCACAACTAAAATCCGGTGATCACGTACTCGTTACAAAAGACTTATACGGCGGTACGTACAGTTTCTTAACAAAAATCGCAAGCCGATATAACATCGAATACGACTATATCGACTGCACTGATACAAATACAATAGAACAACATATTAAAGACAATACAAAAGTGATTTTTATAGAAACACCATCCAACCCGACGTTAACAATATTAGACATAGAAGCAATATCACACGTTGCAAAGAAATATCACTTAAAAGTCATTATCGATAACACGTTTATGTCACCATACTTACAGCGCCCACTCACACTCGGCGCAGATATCGTTGTACATAGCGCAACAAAATACTTAAACGGTCACGGCGACGTCGTTGCAGGTCTCATTTGTGGTTCAAACGAAGACATCGCATTTATGCGTCAAAACATCATGGGAGAACTCGGACAAAACTTAAACGCGTGGGATGCGTTCTTAATCCTTCGTGGGATTAAAACATTATCCGTCCGAATGGATAGACACTGTGAAAATGCAAAAGCGGTATTCCAATACCTAAATAAACATCCACTTGTAAAAAACGTCTATTTCCCGGGTGATGAAAACCATCCACAAAAAGAAACTATAGAGAAACAAATGGCAGACAGTGGCGCAGTCGTATCCTTTGAAATCGATGGCGATTCAAAGATGGCAGAAGCACTGTTAAACCATTTAAAACTCATCATCATATCATTCAGCCTAGGTGACCCAGAAACACTCATCCAACACCCAGCATCCATGACACACTCAGCAATACCAGTGGAAGAATTAAAAGAATTCAACCTAACAGAAAGCCTCATACGTTTGTCCGTTGGACTTGAAGCGGCAGAAGACATTATCAACGATTTAAATCAAGCGTTTGATAAGGTGAAAGAAGAGTTTATTAAATAAATAAAACCCCGTTAAGCTAAAAATTTTAACTTAACGGGTTTCTTCTTTGTCTATTTTTAATGACTAAGTTCATAACTAACCATATGACTTGTATGATAAACGGGATTATAAAAGCTGCGGCTAACACTGCGATATTAAGAAGTTTTAATTCCGTTGTTTGAACTGCACCAGTCGCATCAACTTCTCGTAACCAAAGAAATGCTGAAATTGCTAAAAAGCTTGCGACTTCTACAATCGTGACTAACCACCAAAAAATCCATGAGACTTTCATAACATCATCCCCTTTTTTAGAATAACATACTATGCCTTTGACATTATAAAATGTATTCACTTATAATTAAAAATATTTCTAAGGAGATGATCACATTGGATTTTTATCAAATGCCGATGTTTAACAAAATTCTAGTCAAGGATATTGAGCATTCAGAAAAATGGTACGAGAAAACTCTTGGCTTTAAGAGCGTGTTTAAATTTAGAAACGACAAAAACGAAGTGCTTATGAATCATTTACGATTAGAAAAGTATCAAGATATAATGCTGATTTCTAGTGATGATTTCGAAGTTGGTAATTCAGTCTATATAAATGTACTCATTAACGACATTGAAGAAAAGTCAGAAACCATCTCACCAAAGTTCATTGTACATGAATTAGAAGAACAACCGTGGAATGCTAAAGAAATGACCGTGAAAGACCCTGATGGGCATTTAATTACACTTACACAATCGAATATTAGTGATGCAGATTTCGAAAAGTTAATGAAACTGACTTCTAAAAAGTATTAATAGATTTTTTAAATATTAATTCTTAAAAAAGACCCCAAGTAATTATTATCAATTACTTGGGGTTATTCCTATTCTCCAAACAGATCTGTACTCCATCATTCTTTTTAAATTAAGAGAATTATAGTTCTAGCAATATAATATGAAATTAAGAATAGGACTAATGGTTTGATAAAGCTTTTATCGCTGTTTTTAAAAGTAACTATAATATTTATAGAAATAATCAATGGTAGCCATAAATACCAAAACATTAGATCATTGAGTAGAAAGTCTACAATATTAATCACACCTTAATACTTTTGAACAGGAACGTTGCAATTCTCTACCACATATTTTGTAATATTAACCACCATAAGAACTTAACTTTTTCTCTGTCAGTAAAAATATCAGTATAAATCCAACAACAATGTTTACAGCTTGGAAAATTATAGACCATATAACAATGGTATCTCCTAATAAACCTATTAATGAAAGAATGTCGATTACAACAAAGGGCACCAATAAAGTTGAAATGATAAAGAATATTTTATACATCAATTCAAAAGCTGTTTTTTGTGCGAGATTCCAATTATGATCATTAGCCAAAGCCCTCTTAGTTCTATAACCCACAAAGTTATTTGCTTTTTTAATAGGTTCCTCTTTAAAAAACTTCCCGATTAGACATAAAATGATAGTTGCATTTATTAGCATATCATCTTTCCCCCTCTTCAATGACTTGCGATGTAAGGGTCCTACCGCATAGTACCATTTTAATAGTTGTTTCATTGTAAGCAATTATCGAGAGTGCAAAAACTACTAGCACTCGGACTATTTGTCGCAGTGCGTTTTATTGATAAGCAATTATCGAGAGTGCAAAAACTCGTTCAGCACGTACTCGAAGTTGTTTTGAGTTTTATTGATAAGCAATTATCGAGAGTGCAAAAACAGGAATCCTTCGCGGACAAAACCGTCTGTTGTTTTATTGATAAGCAATTATCGAGAGTGCAAA
>NZ_KV820885.1:25675-26290 GCF_001815515.1 Nosocomiicoccus sp. HMSC059G07 | reverse complement strand
ATTGATAAGCAATTATCGAGAGTGCAAAAACGAATGAACGAACTAGAGACTTATTTAATGCGTTTTATTGATAAGCAATTATCGAGAGTGCAAAAACAGTAAGCCATTTTACCGCTACACCAAAATAAAGAAGAGCATTTAATGCTCTTCCTTATTTTTACTAATCTTTAACTCTAATGAAATATAAGAAATTAGTCCTATTCCTAAAGCTATAAAAGTTAATATATACCATGAGTACATATCAAATTTAAAATTAACAGTATATAAAATTAATAAACAAATTATATATACTAACAACCACAATAATCTTTCTTTCATGACCCAACCAACTTCCTTTTTAATTGTAATGAAAATATACTGCTAGAAAAATAAGAATAAGATCAATAAATAATATTCCTGCCATTTGTTTAAGCCCTTTATAAAAACTAGCAGGTTGATTATCATTAGCTCTTATACTTAGAAAACCTAAGATTGAAACTAAAATTATACTGACAATATAAATAATAAGTTTATTCATAATTCTACTCCTTTAAAACAGCATATATTTTTTGTAAAACGTTTTCAATTTTTAAATTCACTTTAAAGTTTTATTGATAAGCAATTATCGAGAGTGCA
>NZ_KV820885.1:25350-25575 GCF_001815515.1 Nosocomiicoccus sp. HMSC059G07 | reverse complement strand
ATTGATAAGCAATTATCGAGAGTGCAAAAACGATTTAGGTTGTTGGTATTGTCGATAAGATGTTTTATTGATAAGCAATTATCGAGAGTGCAAAAACAAGAAGTCATGAAAGAGTACGGTAAATCAGGTTTTATTGATAAGCAATTATCGAGAGTGCAAAAACTATTTTCTATTGTCCTTAATGATGGCGAAGGTTTTATTGATAAGCAATTATCGAGAGTGCAA
>NZ_KV820885.1:24890-25250 GCF_001815515.1 Nosocomiicoccus sp. HMSC059G07 | reverse complement strand
TATTGATAAGCAATTATCGAGAGTGCAAAAACTCATGTACGCAATGATAAAATCGCACGTGAGTTTTATTGATAAGCAATTATCGAGAGTGCAAAAACGATATTAGTGGGTTACTAGATAGAGCCAGAGTTTTATTGATAAGCAATTATCGAGAGTGCAAAAATCTTACTTTACACAGATATATCACTTATACAGTTTTATTGATAAGCAATTATCGAGAGTGCAAAAACTTGGAATTATAGTAGTAATTCTACAAAGCCGTTTTATTGATAAGCAATTATCGAGAGTGCAAAAACTACCGTTCGCTTTATCTTCGATAAGTATTTGGTTTTATTGATAAGCAATTATCGAGAGTGCAAA
>NZ_KV820885.1:24501-24790 GCF_001815515.1 Nosocomiicoccus sp. HMSC059G07 | reverse complement strand
ATTGATAAGCAATTATCGAGAGTGCAAAAACTATCTCGAAGAACAAGGATTTAAAGTGAATGTTTTATTGATAAGCAATTATCGAGAGTGCAAAAACTGTCAGTCGTGCATAAATTAAGAGACGAATGTTTTATTGATAAGCAATTATCGAGAGTGCAAAAACCTAGCGAAATTCTCGAAGAAAATGACTCTAGTTTTATTGATAAGCAATTATCGAGAGTGCAAAAACGTAAATTAATATGATTTTAAATTTAAAAAAGTTTTATTGATAAGCAATTATCGAGAGTGC
>NZ_KV820885.1:0-24401 GCF_001815515.1 Nosocomiicoccus sp. HMSC059G07 | reverse complement strand
TATTGATAAGCAATTATCGAGAGTGCAAAAACAACTAACGAACTAGAGACTTATTTAATGCTGTTTTATTGATAAGCAATTATCGAGAGTGCAAAAACCTCAAATAGAGGTTTTTACATTCGAAATCCTTTGCTTTTGAGATAGTTTTCTTCTAAAGTTGTAATCTTTCTATTTTCAACTTCAAAATTTGAATCGTCATTCAGTATATCTCTCAATACATACAATAATACCATATCTTTATGCATTAGATAATAATATGTACGATTATAATCTCCTATAAAGTTACATACTCTAAAGAACGAGTTTAAAACGTCGACTTTACTTTCCACTAATTTACATGGATAGTTTCTCTCGATGGACTGATAAAATGAATCGATATCTGGCAATTGTTGGAACCCGTTAAATGCGAGTACTATAGACTCTATATCTGTAAGATCGTAATAAGGTACAGCACGATAGTGTAATACAATTATTTTAAGTCGTCCTGTCTCTTGCGCTACATTTTCTAGTTTCTTGTAGAAATAATAAAATGCTTCGCTTCTAAAGATTGATTCTGGACTATTTAATACGATCCAGTGCATCTTACTGCTGTTTTCTACTCTTTGTTTTAGTAACGCTAGAAAACTATCTATTGTATCTTCTAGTTTTACAAAATAAGAAGGTACTTCTATCTCGTTATATATGTGATTTACGTCTATAAGATTTTTTACAATGTCATCAAAAGTTAAATCTTTAAGCGTTAGTGATATTCGATTATTATCTAATCTCATATTTTGATTTAATTTATTTTCTACATGAATTAATAGGTCGTTTACTTTATAGATTATATTATTAATCTCATAATCATCTTTATAATCACTTATTGCGTTAAATAGTAAGCTGTTCCGCTTATATTCAAATTGGTGGAGTATATCATGCAAGTTATCAATAAAAATAAAATCATTTTCATTTTTCGTTAATTTCTTATTATCGTATTCAATTTCGATGCCCACTTCGCCAAATAAGCTCACCTCTGATGGAGAGTAGGTACCATATGCTGCAAACCTTTTTAATATTTTATGGAACTCTCGTTTCGCTACATGGTCTCCCCCAACGAATATTAAAGCGTTATCAATGTCGAGTTCGTATGTCTGCCCTGAATAGCTAAAAATTAAAGATCTCGTCATATAATCACCAGCCTGTTCGTCCCAACCACAACTTCTTGATGCGCTTTAGTTCCGACTAAAATCTGCATATCTTTAAATTGATTTTCAGTGACATACATTAATCTGACTTGACCTTTTTTTGGTAACTTTGATTTAAGTATTCTCTCGTACTTCTTTAAAGAGCTTCTATTCGGTAATGAACAATAATATATTGAATACTGTAACATTACAAATCCATTTTCGATTAGATGCTTTCTAAATACACGATAATGCCTTTTCTCTTCAGGAGTTTGAACTGGCAAATCAAACATACATAATAATCTCACTTGTTCGTACCTCACTCTCTCACCTGCTCTGTATATTATTTACTTGTATATCAAGTAATTGTGAATAATTCTCATTTTCCATCGCTTTTATAAAGCTCTGTACGTAATCATGAATAGCTTGCATAATAAAGAATTTTTTATTATTAATCTTTATTTCATGATTTAAAAAATCGATAATTTCTAATCGAATGTCATATGTAAGATGTTTCTCGGATTTTTTAAGTATATTTGTGACAATTAGATAGTCGACGATTGGTCTAAATGGTTCCATTAGATCATCTGCGAGATTATATGCGTTGTATTCATTTTTATGGAACACACCAAGTTCAGGTATTAACCCGAGTGCCGATACCGAACGTGCCATTTGAGCACGTATGATGGCATAACCGTAGTCTAAGCAGAAATTTACAAAACTCGTATCTTTTCTTGAGAAGCCATTACCAAATAGGGAATTGAAATAGACTTTAGCAGCATGACCCTCACGGTTAGTCGAATCACCAATCATTATATTTTCTAGATAATCAATTAATATTTGACTTCGTTCACTATTCAATTCGATATCGACGTTTTGAAGCACTTGAATTTGATTCAATATTTTTTGATAAACAATTTCTTTCCACACCAGTTGCTTATCGATTTCTTTCCATTTTGCTTGCCACATCGCTCTTTTAGCAGATCTATAATATTGACCTTTACCTAGGTACATCCCTGTCGGTAAGTATTTATCGTCGCAAACGACAAGCGCAATATGATATTTTGAAAACGCTGACAAAATTTTAGAAGTGATAACTGTCTGATTCCCCTCTAAGATCACTGTTTCAATATCAACTAATGGAATTAAATAATCTTCATTATTCTTTCTAACAGAAAGATTATCTAATCTCAAACTCAATTTTTCTCCATCTTTGATAAAAACTGTTCTAAATCCCACATTTAATACCTCCTTAAATATAGATACAAAAAAACCACCCTTACGGGTGGTGAATTCGGGATAAACCCTTATTTCTGCAGATTCTCGAATAATTGCTTATCAATAAATCATTCGCTTGCTCGTCAGCAAGGTAATAATTATTACAACTATAGTATTACATACTTATAACATTTTGTAAACAATTATTCTAAAATATCTTTTAAAATTTCATCTTTTACTTCAAATTTATTACCAAGGACATCTACGTGGTATTTTCGTAGAACATAATTTTTCTTTAGCGTTTTTTCGAAAACACCTGACGCTTTTACATTGCCAAACATTAAAACATCTTCTTTTGATGTCCATTGTGCTTTATCAATAGGTTTCATACTAAATTTATTCCTTGCTGATACATCACGACTTTGATATAAACCAGGTAATATCTTCTTATCAAATTCTATTTCAATATAATCTTTTTTATACAGACTAAACTTAAACTCCCCGTCTTCAGGGATTCTTTCATTCTTTTTGATTTCTTCATATCTTTTCCTAGACACGCCATATCCACCATCTCTAAAACTTAAGTCAATATATTTCAGCCCTAATAGATGGTATGAGGCTGTTTCTTGTGAATAATAGACATCAGTTCTCCATGGTGCGAGTGTTAATAATGCGACTGTGTTTTTACTATTTTTAGGCGAAATATCTATGTGGCTTCTTAATTTTGTATATCTATATTTTAAAGATCGAATAACTGGTCCATTGTTCTTTTTAGAATATTTTGTTACACCCGGCACATCATATTTTTCACAGTACTGTAGGAATGGTGACTTTGAAACTTTCTTTACTTTTCCTTGCTGATCAGTAACTTCTACAGTATCTGAGAACTCTTCTATAATTGCTTCTAACTTTTCAAAAGTTTTCTCGTCAATTTCTTTAACTAATAGCGAATCTTTATATTTCACATACTCAGCGTAACCGTCCGCTGTGTAAATATCTTTGATTTTTCCTATTATATCTCTTTCTATAACTTCTCTTTTATTTTTACCTCGTCCTTTTTCTACTGTATAACTTCTAGTTGAGTATATTGTCGCGTCACTTAGCCTTCGATTCGATTTACGGTCTACTTGATGCGAGAACTTTATTTCTGGGTATATTTTTGCTGGTATTAAATTTCTAATAAATTCTGCACTCTTATCTTCTTTTTCTTGGTTAATTGTTGATTCATTACCAAACATGAGAAGATAATTACTTCTGTCATATAGATTCTTTTTCTTATATTCACTATAAGGAATAATTGTTCCTGTAACAGTATCGACCATTGACGCTTTGCCTTCACTGTCTTTATAGTACTCATATCGCTCTGCCTTAACGAATGGAGTTACTGCTACTAGTGTTGCATCGATTGCATGGTGATGATGTGTTTCTCGGTCTTTATCAGCTAAATTCCATTTCTTTCTAAGAGTATGAGTAAATGCACCGTTTACCACACGAGTCTTCGTATCTGTTTTATAGAAGAAACTCTGTACGGCGTTTAATACAATTCTACTTGCATATCTCGTATCATTGAGGTTCCTTTGTCTAAATTTCTTTGCGAGTTCTGGGTCAAAGATATTACGTTCTTCAAGTAATAATGCTTTCTTATACTTCTTATATTTATTAGAAAGTACCCATGCTTTATATTCGTCATACGTACGATATTTACTGAAGTCACCAGACATAAACGCATCATATGGTGAACGCTGGCCTTTCTTTTGGTTTGCTTCACTTGTCACTAAAACTTTGTTATTAATAGAGTCATCTAAACTCACAGATAATGGGATAATATGGTCGACTTCTACACGTTCAGTTAATAAATCTTCTGGCTGTATTTGCTGACCTGTATATGCGCATAAACCATCTTGCTCATAGAAATAGTATAGTTTACTCGCAAAACGTCTAGAGGTTCTTAATTTTTCTTCGAACTTCTCTTCAGACCACCCTGATTTCTTCAGGAAATATTCTTTACTTTTATCTTTACGATTTTTATTCACTTTTTGGATTTCTCTGATTGTTTTCTTTTGATCATCTTCGTTTTTATCTCGAGGCATTTCAATAGTTACGTAATCAATGTTTTCTTTTCCATACTTTTTAACAAGTGCGTTGAGGACACGGAATGTTTGTCTTACTGATTTACTAACTGTAGGGTTGTAAATCTCTTCAAGCACTTCGTGAATTGGTAACGTATCTCTATCAGAGTATTTAGACCTTAAGTCGAATTTCAAGCCTAATCGTTCTAATATCGTGTTTTGCTCATCTGATGTGTGCTCTAACTCTGTAATTAATCTTTGTAAATTTTCTTTAGAGAAACTATGCCAAGAATTATTAGGTTTACATTTTCTAAGCGCATTGAAGTTTTCAACTAAAAACTGTTTTAGGTTATTGTCTATTTCATTACTTAGAGATAACTCAAACGCTTCTCTTTCAGTATTTAATGTAATGAGAGATGCGATTTCTTCGATATGATCTAAGTCGATAGCTTTAATGTCGAATCCACCCGCTTCAAGTACTAATCTCATATCGTTATACTCTTTCATCGTGTGGATTTCAGGTTTATCGCTACTATTTAATCGCCAGCCTTTTATATCATCCATATCTACTTTTAACATTTTTGCGATATTTCTTGGTCCGAATGTTTTCGGTCTATCATTCTCAAGTACTTCTAAAATTTCTTGTTTCTCTTCGAATGTTAATTTTTCTTCTTCACGTGTTGTAATTCTTAAGTTGTTTAAGTCGTTTAGTAAGTTAAATTTTTGAGCGCTTGGGCCTAAGTTACTGGCACGTATTTTTCCTGTAAAATCTTTACCAATTAATTGGTCAAATATATTCTCTGCTGGTTTACCATCGACTTGATAGTTTGCCCATCTTCCGTATGAACTATTTTGAGCAGCATTTCCTGGACCATCATAATATGGTCTCTTTCTATAAATAAGTCCTGCGTCTTCACGATAGCCATCTTTAGTAAAGAAATCTAAAAAATGATCATCTATTTCTTGATGATATTGTTGCTGTGTTTCTAATATAAGTTTTAATTCTTTTGCATAACTTGCAACATCGAATACGTTTAATTGATATTGACCGTTTTGGTTAATTCCTGTTCTTACACGACCACTCTCTTGAAGACGTTCGTATTGAATTTGTCCCGGTGTCTTATCGTCTAATTGTCTTAAGTTTTTAGTAACTGCTTGTTTAAAAGAGTCTTTATTATCTACTGATGATGTATCTAAGTCTTCTGACGATAAATACGATACTCCACGTTTTTTTAGGATATGTAAAATCACTTTACGAATTTCTGATTTGCTCAGCTCTTCAGTTAAACCTTTCACACGTAGTGAGTAAGGGCATACATTAATAAGCGATTTGTCGTTCTTAAAACCCTGATCATCAAGATATCTTTTTGCATCATCTAAACGAGTCTTTCTTCTACGAATTAAACGACGTCCCCCGCGGAAATCTCTTCGATCTTTGTTGTTGTCACTATTTCTTGCTTCGAATATTCTAGCACCGAGTTCAACAATCCTACCGCTATTCGTTTCGATTACAGAATAACCAACACTTGCAATACCAATGTCTAAACCAATACTATACATAATTTCACCCCGTAATTTTTCATATTACTAATAATTATACCAATTAACGACAAAGAAACCAGTATTCATAATAGAATACTGGCTCCCTTTTTATCCCTACTCTCCAAACAGATCTGTAAAGTTTTCGCCACCGAGGCTTTCTACAACTTTAGATAGTTCGTTTAATTTTGATCTGAACTCTTCTGATGATTTCAGCTGTGCAGGTAGTTCATTTGCACGTACAAATTTTAGCTCATCTGCACCTTTTTTATACACTTCAACTTCTAGTTTACTTGACGGATATTCCGCTTCTACTTCTAGCTTATAGTGTACGTTTTCATCTGTTAATGCAATGACGATTTCTAGCTCGTCTTCTCCACCTGAAACTCCTTCGTTAAAGAGCTTCGACTCTAACTCACTTTCTATGATGAGAAAGTTGTTTTTGTCCGCTTCCTTTACAGAAATATCAAAAAGAATGCCTTCTAACTCTCGGAGTAGCCCTCTGACTTTTCGTCTATTCGTTAATTGTTCACTCATAATGATGCCTCCTTTTTATATTCCCCTCTCTTATTATTATATCAAATTTTACATATTGATTATATTTTTTAATGTATAGTTTATTCACTCTGATATAATATAATTAAAAGTTTTTAGAGGTGCATTATGAAGAAAATAATCTATGTAATGATGTTATTTACACTTGTTTTAGTCGCATGTAGCAAAACTCCTGTTCCCACTCAAGACAATATGGTCGAACGAAAGGATAATTCGAATGTTGAAGAATTCGATGAATCATCTAAAGATGACTCAAACAAAGATGATTCTGTAGAGGATTCTAAACAAGAAGAAAAGAAAGACGAACCGTTAATTAAAAGAGAAGAACTTACTAGAAACCAGATTCTCGCAATGACTTGGTTTGACCAAATCCCTATTAAGGATGACAATTATATATTGCCAGATGCAAATGATGTCATTCAAAACAAATATACATATGAGTTGTATATGCCAGATAGAAGTATTGAGTATAAAGAATTAACAGGGGTTAAAAAGATTGGACTCATTCCATATATTAATCATGGATCATTTGATTTAGCCTATCCTTATGAGGTCGATATATATTTAGTTCTTCCTAAGCCCAATTCGCATGGTGATGCTTATTTTTCCATTGGAGAAGAATATGTAGTATTAGTAACAACTCAGGAAGCACCATTATATCAGTATACGAAACCTAGTGAACATGCTCCTGCTTTAGCTTCAGAATATCGTATCGATGATTTATATGAAAAGTATAAAGATGATGAACGAATCTTACAGCTTGCAAATATGTTTGAAGAGTATCATGATCATGATGAGTATTTCAAAAATAACCCTGAAGCTAACCCACATAATAAGAATTAAAACAAGCCCTACACCGATATTCGGTGTAGGGCTTAATTTTATGCAATCTGCCATGGATATGGGTCTTCTAATGTGTTCCAGTCTTGTTCCATTTCTTTTGTGTTGATTAAGCATTCATCTAATTGTTTTGTGATTGCTTCTTTGTCTAAGTCGATTCCAATGAATACGAGTTCGTTTCTTCTGTCTCCGTATTCTGGATCCCACGTTTGTGCCATTTCTCTATTTTCTGCTAATATTTGACGGCGTGTTTCTGTAGGCATCGCTGCTACCCAGTAGCTCACTGGTTCGATTCCAACACTTCTTCCTGCTTGTGATACCATGATTGCAAAGTCATTTCTTGACGCGAGCCATGCGAGTCCTTTTGCACGGACGATGTTTTCTGGCATTTCTTGTAAGAAATCGTCAAAGCGTTTTGCGTTGAATGGTAATGTGCGTTTATATACGAAACTTGAAATACCGTATTCTTCTGTTTCTGGTGTATGGTTTTCATGTCCCATTTCAAGCTCTCTTAACCATCCTGCAGATGATGCTGCTTTTTCATAATCAAAGCGCCCTGTGTTTAATACCTTTTCGAGTGGTAATTCTGCGTTCACTGTTTCAATAATTTCCGCTTCAGGTTGTAACGTACGAATTGTACGTTTTAATTGTGATAACTCATCTTCAGATACTAAGTCTGTTTTATTTAATACGATGACGTCACAAAACTCGATTTGGTCGATGAGTAAGTCACTCACTTCACGCTCGTCGACTTCGCTCATTCCTTCTTGGCGATCGAGTAGTGTTTCGCCTGAGTTATAGTCATTCCAGAATCGATATGCGTCTACTACTGTGACCATCGTATCGATGTAAGTCGTTTTTGTTAAGTCGATACCGAGTGATTCATCGACATATGAAAACGTCTGTGCAACTGGAACTGGCTCACTGATACCTGTTGATTCGATTAAAATGTAGTCGATATCTTGTTTAGATAACTTTTCAATTTCTACGAGTAAGTCCTCGCGTAATGTACAACAAATACATCCGTTAGAAAGTTCTACAAACTTTTCATCTGTACGACTTAAGCTACTTCCATTCGCAATTAAGTCTGCGTCGATATTAATTTCACTCATATCGTTTACGAGTACTGCTACTTTTAAGCCTTCTGTATTGTTTAAAATGTGGTTCATTAGCGTCGTTTTACCTGCACCGAGGTAACCGCTAAGTATAGTTACTGGTATTCTTTTCATTTATAAATCTCCTAAATCGTAATTGTTACGTTCTATATAATAACATGTTTGAAATTTTTAAGTCAATGTTTCGACACTCATTAAAAAAGCCTTACACTACTTCGTAGTATAAGACCTATCTCTTTTAATTATTCGCTTGTTTTAAGTAACTATTCATGAGTTCGACTAATTCTGTTGCATCGTACCCGACTGCGATATTTGCGTTTACGTTAATTCCTGGCAAGCCCATATTTTCGTTTGCTTTTGCCATCTTTTTAGCAAAATCTGACAGATTGCGTAGTGTCTCATCTGGATTTTTTAATTGAACATTCACGAATTGCTGTCCGCTCATTTCAGCATGTTGAATTTGACTGACTTCACTCCATTCAATTAACTGATCATTTGTCGCCATGAGTGATGAATAATCGTAAAATCCTTTGTCGTTAATAACGAGTAACGTATCTCCTGAACGGTACATTTTAATCGTAGCAATTAGACCCGCGAGAGAAAAACCGATCCCTGCTCCACCTATGATTGATAGTAATAAGCTTTCTTTATTTAAACCATAGAGCAGTATAAATACGCTTAGACCGATAAAGGCAATCGAGAATAAGATTAGCATCGTTACTTTCTTTTTGCTCTTTTTAATGACAATTTCTCCCATAAGATTCACTCCTTTTAGCTGATAAAAAATATTTACCCAAAGAGTGTTGAAAAATAACATTAATAAAAAAGACTGTAGATTAAATCTACAGTCTAATAACTTACTATTTAAAAGTTTTTATTTGATTTATCTATCAAATCTATCTTGGTCTTTTTCTACATTAACATTACCATCCGTTTGAACGTCTAGTTCTTCACGTCTAACGTTGTCTTCAAAGTGTTCAGTATCTGTAACACGACGTTTACCTACTTCTACTTCTTCAGTGACTACTGATTTTTTATCAACGTCTACTTGTTCTTCTGTTAATGGAATAGAGTAATCTTCGTCATGGAAGTCTCCATCTTTAGCTTCTCTACCGTCTTCAACTTTATGGCGTTCAATTACAACTTCGTCATGTTCAACTGGAACGTCAATTGACTCTCTGTCTTCAACTACGTTTTTAGAAACGTTTACTTGACCACTTTCAACTTCACGTTTATTAACGTCAAGTTGCTCTTCTTTTAATTCTACATTTTGTGTGTCAGCGTCTGCTACGCGGCTACGGTCATTCACGTCTCTATCTTCATAAGCACCACCAACTGGTGCTGCGCCATCTACTGCGTTAGCCTCTGAAACATTTCCACGTTCGCCGTCTACTACAACGAGCACCTTACCTGCATCAATATCTGAACGGTAATCCGCTAACACATCGCCGTCTTGTCCAACACGATGTTCATAGTCATCTTCAACTGTAAATGCATTTACAATTTTGTCCCAGAATGACTCGTCTTCATGGTTTACACCATTTGCTCCTTCTGCTGAAGTAACGTCTACACCTGAATTATTTACAAATGTATCACGTGTTGATTCGTTTGCTACTAATCTAATTTGGTCTTCTCTGTACCCTTCTGCTTTTAACCCTTTAACTGCTTCTAATGCTTCTTCTGATGAATTATAACTTCCTTGTACAAAACTCATTATAATCTTCCTCCTATGCTTACCTTGATGGTAATCATTATTTTAATTGTTAAGATTATATGCCTATCGTATGTTGTTAATTAAAGTATGCCCGTTTAAATTTTTCTTAAACATCTTTTTAAATTTTTCAAATTATTCTCCCTCAACAAGTAGTTCTTCTGCTAGCTCTACAATGTAACGAAGTTTGTTCCACTGTTCTTCTTCAGTGAGTAAATTACCATGGTGCGTTGAAGCGAAACCGCATTGCGGTGATAAGCAAATTTGTGATTTCGGTATAAATTGACTCGCTTCTTTGATTCTTTCTTTTATTGTTTCTTTGTCTTCAAGTTCACCGTGTTTAGAGGTAAATAATCCAAGCACTACTTTTGGACCATCGTTCGGAATATAATCTAGTGGTTTAAAGTCTCCGGATCTGTCATCATCATATTCTAAGAAGAATCCATCGACTTTCTCTTTTTTAAATAATGTCGGTGCGATTTTTGCATAACTGCCTTCGAATGCGTATTTTGAACGGTAGTTACCACGGCATAGATGCGTTGTGATGACGAGATCATCTGGTTTTACTTCTAAAATAGAGTTCACTACATATAAAGCTAAATCAATTGCTTCTTGTCGACTTAATTCAGTATCTCCCCATAAGTAATCTTCTGCATTAAGTCCTGCGATGTACACATCGTCAAATTGTAAGTAACGACAACCCGCTTCATAAAACGCCTCGACTGCATCTTGATATGTTTTTATAATATCGTCCGCATAGTCTTTAATATCTGGATAGATAGACTTATCGCGAATACCTTCGTTAAATAGTTGGTTCGGGCTTGGGATCGTTTGTTTTGCGACTGCACGTCCGTTTACTATTTTCTTAAACAATTTAAACTCTTCGACGTGAGGGTGGTTTTTGTTAAACGAAATTTTACCGTTATTTCGAATGTTCCACGCTTCTGTAACTTCACCGACGAACGTGTATCCTTGTTCTGGCTCGTACCCTTCAACACCAATTAATTGTTCTAAAAAGTCTGTGTGCCAAAATCGTCTTCTGAATTCTCCATCTGTGACTGCTTTTAACCCTACTTCGATTTGTTTATCGACAACTTTTTCAATTTCTTCTGTTTCTATTTTAAATAATTCTTCTTTAGAAATATTGCCTGCTTTAAAATCTTTTCGTGCGTTATGAATACGTTCTGGTCTAAGTAAACTTCCTACGTGATCTGCTTTGAATGGTCCTTTTGTCATATTAAACATCTCCTAATTTTTAATTTAATTTTTCTTCAACTCGTTTTTCATCATGTCACTTTCGATTTTAATCGCCCCATTTAAATAGCTGCCAATAAAAAAACGTCCTTTGAAATTTACAATTCAAAGGACGCTATACACGTGTTACCACCTTACTTTATGCATTTCTTGCGAAATACACCTCACAGGTACGGCGTAAATATACGCTTATACCCTGGCTTTGTAACGGAAGCAACCGATTAACTCTTACTTTAAAGTTCGAATCAATGCTTTAGAGGCCATTTTCAAAATAATTCCAACCGTCTTTTTTCACCAACCAAAGACTCTCTGTAACGTCTTCATTACTTTTACTTTCCTCATCAACAGCTTTAATTTATTGTTGTGAATAACTATATCACACACAAGAAATTAAAATCAATACAATTTTTAAAATTATCTGAAAAATTAAATACTGTTCAATATTAGAGCGCGTACTAGTTCATCGTCAGTCCACCATCTACTGTAATGTTTTGCCCTGTCACACTTTTCGCTTCATCTGAAGAAAGGAATGCGACCATATTTGCAACATCATTTGGCGTTGTGACTTGTCTAAGTGGTGTATTATTCGCTATTAAATCAAACACCTCATCTGTCGTAACACTCGAAGCATCTGTTGTCTTTAATAACCCACCAGACACCATGTTTGCACGAATTCCATGTTGACCGAGTTCACTTGCGATATTTCTAGTCATACCGAGTAAACCAGCTTTTGCGCTCGTATATTCATGATATGGTACGACCGGGTTTTGGAAGAGATTTGTACCGATGTTAACAATCGAACCGCTTTTTTGTTCAATGAAATGTTCAATCACACTTTGACTTACGTTAAATGCTGCTTTCATCGTACCTTCTAATTGCTGTTCGTAATCTTCCCAATCTAAATCTTTAAATGCTTTTTGTGCGACTGGATCGAACTTAAATCCAATTAAAGCATTATTAACAATGCCGTCGATACGACCAAATTTTTCAATCGCCGCTTCAACCATTTGGTCAACTTCTTCACGGTTTCTAACATCTGCTTTATATGCGATTGCTTTGTCCTCTCCTAATTCTTGTACCTTTTTCTCTGCTAATTCCTTACTCTCGTTATAATTAATAACGACGTTGTAACCTTTAGCGCTTAACGCATCAACAATTGCTGCACCTAATCCACGTGCGCCACCTGTGACTAAAATTGTCTTCATACCAATACTCCTTTAATATTTTTCATATAAAAAATACACCTTCCAATTAGGAAGGTGCACAAAGAAGAATTGCACGCAGCAATCCGTTATGTATATGCACACTTTCCTACGCTAGTTTAAACTAGATCAGGTTCAAAGGGTCTGAGTAAACTCATCTCAATTTATTTCTAAATTCCCCTAGTGTATCTCTTATATTAACTTTAATATACAAAACGCTTTAATCTGCGTCAAATTCTTTATCTAATTTCTAAATCATCATTCCGTCACGGCATACGTCGGCTTGTAATGTGATATATCTTCTTCTAACGGTATCTCGTCTCTACGCGCGCGTTTTGCTGCAATAAAGAACGCTGCTGTTAATACAACTGTTACAACAGTCGCACCGATATACGACACGTTCATTGGTAAGTTAAATCCGATTTTGGCGTTTAAAATATAAGTCGTCGTCGCCATTAACATAAATATACCTGGAATGAGTGCAATCCAGTAGTTTTTCTTACTGACAAATAAGTACATCGCTCCAACAAATAGTGCGATGACTGCTGTCGATTGGTTCGCCCATGAGAAGTAGCGCCATAATATATTAAAGTCCATTTGTGTTAAAGCGATTGAAATGACGAACATCGGTAAAGCGATCATTAGACGTTTACTAATTTTAGATTGCCCAATGTTAAAGTAGTCTGCAATGATCATACGTGCACCACGGAATGCAGTGTCTCCTGACGTGATTGGTAAAATGATTACCCCTAAAATTGCGAGTGTTCCACCAACTGCCCCTAACATCGTGGTTGCGATTTCACTTACGACAACTGCCGGTCCACCTGAAGCGAGTAATTCGTTTAAGTTTTCACCTGAGAATAAGCTCATACCTGCTGCTGCCCAGATCATTGCGATAATTCCTTCTGCGATCATCATACCATAGAAAATTTTACGACCTTGGCCTTCTTTTTCAGTCGTACGCGAAATAATTGGTGACTGAGTTGCGTGGAATCCAGATAACGCACCACATGAAATCGTTAAGAATAATAACGGGAAAATCGGAAGGTTTTCCGGATGTAAATTTTGTAGTGTGATTTCTGGGATCGGGGCACCTTTTATAATTAATCCGCCACCAATACCAATCGCACTGATGAGAAGTAATAGACCGAAAATCGGATAAAATCGACCGATGATTTTATCGATTGGTAACAGTGTCGCTAAAATATAGTACGCAAATATCAGTACTAAAATAACTGTTAACGCAATCTTTCCATTCATTAAATTGTATAGTAAGTCTGCAGGTGCGGATACAAACACTGTTCCAACGAGCACTAATAGCAATAACGAGAACGCGTTTACGACGTGCTTCATCACTTTTCCTAAAAATTTACCTGCAAGCTCTGGTAAATGTGCACCACGGTTACGAATAGAGATCATCCCTGTTAAGTAGTCGTGTACACCACCAGCAAAGATAGCACCGATGACGATCCAAAGGAATGCAACCGGCCCGTAAAGCGCGCCCATAATCGGACCAAAAATAGGTCCGACTCCTGCGATATTTAATAACTGTATAAGAGAGTTTTTTCTCGTATTCATCGGCACATAGTCAACACCGTCACTATGCGTATACGCAGGTGTCGGACGTTCTTTTGGCATAAACACGCGTTCAACGTATTTACCATAAGTAAAGTAACCGATAATTAATAAAACTATACTAACTAAAAATGTAATCATATTTTGTCTCCCTTTCTGAAGTTTTATAAATCTAGTATATCGAATATACAATAATAAAGATAGCGTTTTCAAGAAAACGTTTTTATAGATTCATATTAAAAATCACCTCTATTTTCATAGAGGTGACTCCATATTATTATACGTTAATTTTTATTTTAAAAATAAATGCTTTGTCTGTCGTTTCAACTTTATATTGCTTATTGTAATTATCTAATAAACTACTCACGATATATAAGCCGAGTCCATTACTCGTCTTCTTGTTGATATCAAATTTCACATCAAATATCCCGTCAGTATTTAGCGCTTTAACATTTTTATACGTATTTTCGATAAAGAACCAGTCATTATCGACACCGATATTAATCTCACCGTGATCGTCGGTATATTTGACTGCGTTACTCACTAAGTTTGACATAATCATTGTTAACGCCTGATGGTTAATATATATCGTCTCGTCTTCTACTCGATTACTAATTGTAATATTTTTTTGTTTTGAAATCACACGATATTTATCTAAAACGTTTTGTAAGACGTCGTTAATTAGAATTTCCGCTTCATCTTCCTTTAAATGATCGACAGATGACAACGATAAAATTTGCGTGATGTTTTGTGAAAGTTCATCTGTAATTTCAATACAATTCGCGATATATTTATCTCTATCTTTGTATTTCCCGATGTTATACTGCATATTCTCGAGTATAATTTTTAGACTTGCAAGTGGTGTTTTTAACTCGTGAGATGCGCCTCTATAAAAGTCATACTTTAACGCTTCTAATTTTAAAATTTCTTTGTTTTTAACTTCTAAATCGTCTATCGACTGTAGCAGCGTAAAATACAATTCGTTAATTTGTCTTTTTAAATCTCCGATTTCGTCGTTTGACGTGACGGTTAACGATGCGTTTTTATCGAGCAACATCATATCGTCTGTCACAGATTTTATCTCTTCTATATTATTTTTAATAAACTTTGCATACACGAGTGCAACGATAACAGATACGATTAATGATAACAGGAGTGAATACGGGAGAAACTTAAAGCTTAAATCTCTCGCATCCTTTTGCATATCTGCGGTTGATATAAACTGAACGTCTAGATTTTCACCACTATTTAAAGTAATTGTACGCTCCTCGATGATAAGTGAGTTATTACTACTCGTCGGATCGATCATAACGTCTTTGTTAATCTCTACAGCATTGTTATTGTGGTTTCCTTTTAAAGTGACTTTAATTTCACTATTCTCCGAATAGAAATTTAATGATTCTTGGACATAGTACAGTGACTCTCCATTTAAGTTTGCTGATATTTCTTCTGCTTTACGATAAATTTCATCTTTTCGACTTTCTAAATATGGCTTTGGGAAAATTAAAAAGACAAATAGATGAATGAGTAGCGTAACGACTAATAGAACTGAAAAGATTTGTATAAACATTTTAGGAAATATCTTCATAATGTTATTGTCTCTCCAGTCTATAGCCGACATTACGTATCGTTTTAATACAGTCGAGCTGTAGTTTCTTTCGCAATTCTTTAATGTACACATCAATCACGCGGTCATAGGGGGCGTCGTCGGTATCTTTCCATACGTTATCTAATATTTGCGACCGCGTTAATGCATTACCTTCATTGATGAGTAAACACTTTAATATCTCTAATTCTTTCGGATTCACGTCAACTGGCTCACCGTTCACTGTCGCTGTGTAACTTGTGAAGTTCACTTCTGTATCACGATACTCAAAACTTTCTACGTTACTATAATGTTTTTTAATGAGCGCATCGACTCTTACTTTTAATACAGGTAAGGAGAATGGTTTTTCGATATAGCCATCTGCAAAGTGCGTAAACGCATCGATTTTATACGCTTCATCGTTAAAAGCTGTTAACATCAAGACCGGTAACGTACTCTTTTTTCTAATCTCTTTTAACACATCTAAACCGTTCATGACTGGTAGTTGTATGTCTAGTATAACGAGCTTTATATCACGGTTAAATAATTCTAGCGCTACTCCACCATCTTCAGCTTCTATCACAGTGTAGCCAAATTCAGATAAATACTCCGCGATGCCTTCTCTTATTATTTTGTCATCTTCAACAATGAGTACTTTCATATGATCTCCTTACCTAATACTTGTATTCTCTTATTTCGTATCTATAAGCAACTCTTTCGGATTCTTTTTAAGAATATTTATAGAAGCAATGATGACTGATACGAGTAAAACGATAGACATAAAGATTACGACGTAAACGATTGATTCAGTTAATATATTAACATCTAAATGCGTTAAAGTTCTATTAAATCCATCGACTTCCGCACCGCCACCTAACTGACTAGATGATGATTGTGACTCGATTTGTTTTTGGATATCGCCAGATACTTTGCTTAAGATTTTTTCACCGAATATTTGAGCTGTGTATTTTGCGATAATCGTTGAGGCAATAAATGCAGGGATTGATATAAATATCACTTCAAAAATAAGTTGCATTAGTATTTGACCTTTAGAAATCCCTAACGATAATAGTATCGCAATTTCTTTTCTTCTGGCGTTCATCCATAAGAATAATAGTAATGACACGATGACACCAGCAAATATAAGTGAACCGATAAACAACGTGTTCGCAATGCTGCTAATATTTGAGATTGACTCTTCTAACGCTGGGAAGTTTGACGTACTCTTAACTAAACTATACATACTCCAGTTGATGTCGAGTTTTTCAAGGTCTTTAACGACCGTTTCTAAACTCGTATCTCCTTTAACGAAGAATGTCGCATCTTGATATACTGCAGTGTCTTCAGTATTTCCATACACTTTAGCTGCTGTATTTAAATCTGTCATTATCGTATTTTGATATAATTCTTGGGGTGCTGTTACTGGTCCATTGTTCTCTCCATCAAACAATCCGATGATTTCCGCTTCTACAGTTTCATCAGCGCCTTTTTCGTTATCCGCATCATACACGTTAGATTTAATTTTAATTGTATCTCCGACTTTTAGATTATTCTTTTCAGCGAGTTCTTTATGAAGGATGACTTTACTCACGTCTCCATCTTTTAAATGCTCACCTTCAACAAGTTTATAACTTTCAGATACAAATTTAGTTTCTTTAGATGAATCATTTACCCCTGTTAACATGACTGTACGCTTAAAGTATTTTGCACGGTCACTCGACGGATCGACTTTTGTTTCAGGCGTTTCGATAATATCATGGTCTGCTAAGTCTGCTACACTGTTAATTCTTTTAACGTAGTGATCGATACTTTTTACTTCTGATATCTTCTTAATATCTTCGCCTTTAATATTACCCCCACCTCTAGGTGTACCTGGGTTCACTTGTCGGTTAATTTCCATAATAAAACTATTCATGACGTTTCCAAACGTCTCTTCAGATGCTTTTTCAGTAGAATCTTTAATAGATAAACCAATTAAAGATAGTGTCGTCATTATTAAAATGACACTCATTATAATTAAACTTTTTAATTTCTTTCTCGTCACATAGTGAAAGGCGTTTTTTATCATTTTACAGCCTCCCTATCGACACGTTGAAGTGTTTTTTGTTTCAGTTCTAATACGACGTCTGCCGCTTTTGCGACCTCTCTACTATGTGTAACAACGATGACACACTTATCTCTTTCGATTGCGAGTTCTTTTAGAACTTCGATAATATCCGCCGCTGTATTGTCATCTAAGTTTCCAGTTGGTTCATCTGCTAATATAACCGGAGCTTTTGATACTAGCGCACGTGCAATCGCTACACGTTGTTGCTGACCACCTGAAAGTTTCAATACGTTTCTTTTTACTTCATTTGGACTAAGTCCTAGTTCTAATAATATGTCTGATGACGCTTCTTTGTTCACTAAACGAATGTTTTCAAGTGGGGATAAATAATCGATTAAATTATAATTTTGAAACACTAACGATATATGGTCTTTTCTATGCTTTGTGTACCCGGCATTTTTAATATCTTCACCGTCAAATAATATTTGTCCACTCGTCGGTTCATCGAGCCCAGCAAGTAACGACAGTAACGTCGACTTACCTGATCCAGATTTACCGACAATTGCGTAAAATTTTCCTTTCTCAAATGTTTCAGTTACATTCGATAATACTTTTCCTTTACCGCTTTTATATTGATACGATACGTTTTTTATCTCTAATATGCTCATAATAATCTCCTAACTAATTTTTGATAATAGCTCTTTTGGCGTTTTAACGAGAATCATTAACGATGCGATAACTACAGATATCGCTATAATTACAATCAACAGTCCATAACTCATTACAAATGTAGATAACTGATACGTCATTTCTATTTGTAGTTCACTCTGTACTAACTGTTTCTCAATAATTCTCCCTACAACAAAATAGCTAAAGATAAACGACAACACGAGTGCCGGTATAGATATAATAAAAAGTTCTGCTAAAAACTGCATAATAACTTTAAACTTACTAACACCAATCGAAAGTAAAATCGCAATTTCGTAAATGCGTTCTCTGATAAAGAATGTAAGTACGAGTGATAATACTAAAATTCCTCCGACTAATATCGAATATGTCATAAACTTAATCATGTCGTTCATGCTGCCGTATGATTCAATTACGTCTTTAAACGGATCGTTTTTTTCTTCAAAATAAAATTCCGCACTAAGCACGCTCGATTTTTCGAACGTTTCTTTTAATTTTCCTAGTTCTTTTGTGAACATCTCTAATTCATTCACAACTTGATTATTACCTAATCCAAGTGCACGCTGACTCGTTTTGTAATTCATAAACACTGTATTTTCACTGAAATCAGATGTTAAACCTGTATATTGTTCTTGCTTTTTACCAGAGAAAATCCCTTTAATTTTAAACGTATATGGCTTATGCGCCTGTTCACTATTTGTCTCAAACATCTCTAGCTGAATTTCATCATTCACTTTTAAGTTGTTCTCTTTTGCGAGATCTTCATGAATTAAAATTCCATCCTCATCGTTCTCTTTTAAGTTTTCACCCGCTTCAATAGTAAACGCGCCACTTTGAAACAACTCATGACGTTTCACATCCTCAACCGCTTCAAACGCGAGCACTTTTCTAAACTCACTCGGTAAATCCTCTCGCATCACCGTCTGAGCAGCTTCAATCACCTTTAATCCTTTAGGCTTAGCGAGACCCTTATATTTAGAAACAATCTCTTTATCACCTTCTACAGAATCAAACTCTGATCTTAAAAAATCACCGCCGTCTTTTTTCATCACCACTAGAGAAGAACGAGATGACTTCTCAAGAGACGACTTCAATTGATTTGTCGTATATAAAAAGTTCAAACAAGAATATAAACAAGATAGAACGACCGCTAAAATTAAAAGCAAAATCACCGTCCGTCTCATCTTTCTCGTAACATACACCCATGCATTCCTTAACATCACAAACCTCCTTCAAACATTTACAAGCTTATAATACAACCCATTTATAAAATGTATATGAAATGGGGAAATAAATTGGAGAAATAAAAAAAGCACTTCTCGATTTCTCGAAAAGTGCTTAATTTCTAATATATAAAGAAATTAATATATGTCCGGACGACATTAATATTTTAAAATTCTAGCAGTAATTTTATGCATGACTACTAAATTAACTACTGCTAATAATAAAACTATTGGTATATAAACTAATACCTCACTATATGATACATCTAGAGATAATAGTATTAGTATCAATATAATCGAGCTAAATGTCCCCATATAAAATCCTGGTATAATTTTTTTGATTATAATAGCTTGCAAGTAATGAATCAATATATGAATTATATAAACAATAATCAAAGCAATATATAAGGAGATGTTGTCGCTTATATAACAAAATAAAGAGATAGATATAATCACTATCAATTGTTCAAAAACAATAATTACAAAAGAAATACGATTGATAGCTGGAATACGCTTAATAATATTATTACTACTCTCTTTCTTTAGACATTTCACGAATTTAGGCAAATACAAAATTTCTTCTATCTCATGTGTCATAAATAAAATTGGGAATAACCAATAAATCTATATTCCTTCAAACATTTATGTCATTCCCTATATTTCCTGTCCCTATAGAAATACGATTCCATGTGTTGACTTGATTTACAAGCATTATAAAATCAACATAATCTTTTCCCGACAAATATTTTCTCATATTTGAATACTCTTCATCAGAAATTGAGTACTCTGAGATTAGCGTTAATTTTTTAGCAAATAATAGTAGCACCCTTTCTTCTGCATTGAAGTTTTCGCTATCTATATTTAAATTTAAAATCGATTCTACATGTTTCTTATCAATTTTCTTTTTTGATGCCTCTTTATAGTGCATCTCTATACAGTAAGAACATCCATTCAAAACAGAAACATATAGTTTCACTAAAGGTATCATTTTTCGATCTATCTTTATTTTATTGACATATTTTTCTTGTAACATGATGTTTTCCATTCCAACTGGAGATACTTTGAAATAATTCACTCGGTTATCCATACTCATAAAACTAGCAGCTTTTACTAAACTTTTAGATAAAAATTTCTTCATTGTTCTCTCTCCTAATTGCAACATTTGTAGAACTTTTGATTATATAGTAAATTACATATAGCATAAGCTCAACACTTTGTAACGAAGTTCAACATAACTCGTCTTTTGTTGCACAGGAGTGAAATCGTAATGAAGAATTCTAATCATCCATCAGTAATCCAGTCACAGCAGTGGATATACGAAAGTTTGATAAAACTTATGAAAGAAAAGTCGTTTGACAGTATTTCAATCGGTGAGATTACAAAACTTGCGGATCTGGATAGAACAACTTTTTATAGAAACTTTGATTCAAAAGAAGATATATTGAATGTAGGTATTTCAAACATAAAAAACAAGTATATGGATGCATTGAATAATTCTCAATCGCTAAAAATGAATTATGTATCTTATGTATTCTTTAACATATGTTATGAAGAAATCGATTTATTAAAGTTACTACATAATCATGGTTTGTCATCTTTATTATTAGAACAGTTCAATGATATACTGCCTCAACTTCATATCTCTGTGAAAAACAAATTTCATTATCAGATTAATGACGAATATATGATTTTTGCACTATATTATAATACAGGTGGGTTTTTAAATATATTAATGAAATGGATTGAAGGTGGATGTAGTGAAACTGTCGATGAATTGGCGTCGAGTTTTATTGAGATTAGCAAATTCAACATTTCAGAATAAAATAATCAGAGGAGGTGCCTAATGAATCAATTACTATTCAATGAATTTATTAAAATTTGTCGCGCTTTAAATCAAGTAAATATAAAACCAACATTAATGGGCTCTTTAGGTTTAGAATTAGTGTCTAAAAAAGACTGGAATCCGAGTGATGTCGATTTACATGTACACGGAGATCCACGTGGTTGGGAGGCGCCTGACGAGGAGAGAATCTATCATTTTGATACTATTCAGTCGGTCATGAATCGTCTCGACTATCGCTTAATTGACCGACATGAGCATGAGTTTTCTAATGGCACGACGAGTGTTGAATACGGGTGTATCGATACATTACCTGAATTCGCGAATGTGCAGTTATCTGATTTACAGCACATGTCTATTGAGGGTGCTGAATTTTACGTCCCTTCACTCGAGCAATTTTTAAAAATATACGAGTCCTCATCAAAAGACAGCTATAGAAATGAAAATAACAACAATAAAGATTTTAAAAAAATAGCATACTTAGAAAATGTATTGTCTAAACGTTAATACAACGTACTTTACACAAATAAAACCTGTAACTTCCATTACATCATTGTATTGAAAGCTACAGGTCATTTTTATTATCGTGTGATTATATCCCCCTGGTGCATATCATTATTTCCATCAAAATTAATTCGAATACTTTTTGAATCCCACAAATCACTTGAATCAGCAACGTGGAAATGGATATGAGCTTCACTTGAGTTCCCAGAGTTTCCAACAAGACCAAGTAAGTCGCCTCTCTTTACAGTATCTCCTTCTTTAACGACAATTGATTGATACTTAAAATGAGAAAGATGGCTAAATTCATCATTTCCATGATCTAAAATAACATAGTTTCCAGCTGGATCATCTGTATTAGATACCCCAACAGGTTCGTTATCTTTAATGTCATTTTCAATCCCTACAACGATACCATCTGCAGGTGCGATATACTCTTTGCCAAACGCATAATAACTTTCATTGAGTTCTTTGTCTCCCTCATATGATTTTTTGTCTTTTACAACGATAAAATCATACGCATAACGTTGTGATTCATACTCATAATGATAGTTCACTAGGGTGTTTATGCCACCCCAAACAACTAGCCACTCACCCTTAAATGGGGGTGTAAACTTTGTTTTAGTAAATACTTCATCTGTTTCTGGATAGCTCTCTACTGGTAAAAATTGTATTCCATCCATCAAATCATCTTTATTAAACACGGCAACAATACCTTTAGTGCCACTATCGTCTAACTATACATACTGCTTTGACTCGTCATTATCAAACAGTTCAGATTGAAATTCCAGTCCCGTAATATCTTTTGTAAAATCTTCCGCTACCTCACGAAATTCATCTAGAGATATCTCGTTTTAAAATTCATTATCTGTTTGACTATACACTGTTTCAAAATCACCTTGTAGTATCAGTTGCGCTAACTCTTTTGGTTGCATGATATTCCCTCCTATTATGTAATTTTATTTTTCCATGTCATATTCGTTGAATTATTTTCTTACATCAATCAATTCGAATCGTTCACAAACAAGGAGCATGTCTTCTGAAAACTCATGGCCGATAGCACCGAGTTCTTTTTTAAAGAATTTCTCATGCTCATCCCACCAATATTGGTAAGTTCTATCTCCTTCACCTTCCGCAATCGCAAATTCTTCACTGACCTCATTCATTGGAGTTATAGTCACTTCAACTGTTTTGATAATTGCTACGGGCTCATTTTCACTGTTCAAAATAATGCTGTAATCCTCTGTTGTAGGCAGAGGTTCGTTTTCGATTTCATAAAATACACGTCCTGAACAAGTTGCGGTTTTAATACCATCTACCACTAACTGTGCAAGAGTGTCAGGATCATCCCCAAATTGCAATGCACTCACTGATTTAGGCTTTTCTTGATTTTTCCAATAATCATTCCAATATTCTTCACTTACTTTATTCATGATAGACCACTCTTCTCATAAAATAATATTCATTGTAATTAAATTTAATTATATATACTATGATAAAAAGTCACAATGATGTAAATTTAAATAGCTAATTCATTAAGGAGAACTAAAATTGGACATTAAATTAAAGTGGGTATTGCTTATAATTATAGCAATTTTATTACTCACATTATTTATTTATAAAGTAAACAGTCCTTCTACTAAAACATTCACTTCATCCAATGGACGTGAAGGTGAATACATGATTTACCCGGTGAGTAATTCTAAAGGCATACTATTATGGTTACATGGTGACGGTGCTTTTGAATATCAGAATCCAAAGTCAAAAGAGTATTTAGAAGGTTCAAAAGGGATTAAACATGTGGCAAAAGATAAAAATTTAACTCTAGTCGTTCCTAAAACACCTTCAACAAAATATGATACGTGGTGGGAAGAAGGAGATCTTAATTCAGATTATCTTATTGAATTAATTCAGTCTCTTCCGCACCATAATAATCTTTGGATAGGTGGATTTTCAGGTGGTGCCGAAATCGCATCTTACTGGCTAATCGAAAAGCTTCAAAAGGTAGATATTAAAGAAGGAGGCGCAGTTCTTTTTGGAGGCGGCGGTTCTCCAAAAGTTGAAAATATAAGTGAGCGTATTCCAAAAGATGAAATTATACCGGGCGACTTCCCTATTTATTGGATTGTCGGAGAACATGATACTGGCGACAGCAAAGAACATCCTTTTGACGCTTTAACTGCAAGTAAGGAAGGAGAAGAATTTTATAGAGAAAACGGTTGGGAAACACATATTATTATATTGGATAACTACGGTCATTTATTAACCAAAAATAAT
>NZ_KV820884.1:69897-70523 GCF_001815515.1 Nosocomiicoccus sp. HMSC059G07 | reverse complement strand
TGTACCTTTAGTTTGGTCTCCAGTATAAGATGTTCCTTCGTTCTTTTCACGGCTAACTTCGTTACCGTCAAAGTCTTTTTCTACATCATAATAGTTATGGTGTTCTTGGAAACTACCTTGTTCGATTGTTTCTGGATCACGTTCTGTCTTTGTGTAAACGTACGTAATACGCTGATACTCTCCAGGTTTATATGTTCCATCCGTCTTACCATCTTTATAGTAGTCCGGTTTTTCTAAGTTGTCTGTTCCAGTGATTTTCTCGAACTTATAGCCGTCTTTCTCTTCTGTTGTTGCTTTGAAACGATCATCATCGCGGAATCCTTCTTGATATTTATTTGTATGATCTGATTGTTTCACACGACGTGTTTCATTACCATCTTTGTCTGTGTAAACAATATAGTACTCATGCGTATCTTCGAAGCGTCCCGGTTGTTTCACTTTCTCATATTCATAAGTCACACTTTGGTTCTTCTCATTGATGTAGTTACCTGTTGTTTCTTCACCATTTTCATCATATGGTGTGCCCTCTGTTGAATCTGTAACTTTTGTGAATTTATAACCGTCTTTTTCATCTTTACCTGTTGTGAATGTTTCTTCTTCTGTACCTTTAGTTTGGTCTCCAGTAT
>NZ_KV820884.1:53055-69797 GCF_001815515.1 Nosocomiicoccus sp. HMSC059G07 | reverse complement strand
TTTCTACATCATAATAGTTATGGTGTTCTTGGAACGTTCCTACAACCTCACCATCAAGTTCTCCATCAGATTTTTTTACAATATTTTCATTGTCCCAATAATTATAATAGCCGTCCCCCCATTCAATCTTTGCACCAACTCTTAATTTTCCATCTTTACCAGTGGTTTTGCTTTCCATAACGACAATAAAACCTGTACCGTCTGATGTATAATCTCCAAAATCAAACGTAACATATTCAACACCGTTATCATCTACACCAAAGAACGGTGTTAATGTAACTTGTTCATATTTGGATTTATCCAAACCAAAACTAGAAGGGAATCCTGGTTGACTATTTTTAGGTACTCTATACCCTACAAATGTTGTATTTTCAGAATTAATCGTTGCTACTGAAGAACTGTTTTCACCAAACCAATCTGCTTTAATTGTTAATTTAGTACCATATAGTTGTTGGTGGTGAGGATTCACATACACTGTTTGTTCAAATTTAGTACTATATGGATCAACTTCTGTTAAAAATGAATCTACATTATGATGTGAATTTGTAAATACAACATCTAAAGTTGTTGAAGTAGAATCACCTGCAACATCGACAGAGAATGTTTCTCTACCTGGACTCGGAACATTTTTACGATCCACCCATAATGAATAATTCGCTCTTCCTTTAATATTAACGCTGCTCTCTACAAAATCAGTGAATACATAAGTAAATTTATGATTTTCTTTATCATAAGTACCTTCTGCTAAAATTCCACCTGCAGAATTTTTAAATGCCGGCACATTAGCTGACGGAGCATCACCATAAAAATTCAAGTTTTCTGATAGCTGGATTTCAAAAAAGTCATCTTTGCGGATACCTTTATCTGTCACATCAATATCAAAGCTCAAATTTAATCCACCTGACTTGTTCGGATCAATCTTATTACTATCTTCGTTATTTTTTAATGACAAGTTTTTAACGTTAACTGCATTAGAAACATTATTACCTGTCGGTGATAAATTAGAAATTGTTTCGATATTTTTATTTTCAGATAGTTCATTGGCTTTTTGTACTACAGTTTCTTGTTGTTTTTCAATGTCTTCTGTCTCAGTTTCCTCTAAACCGTTTTCTTCATTTGTGACTTTTTCTAATTCTTCAGTTGTGTCTTCTTCTAAAGTATTATCAGCAGTTTGACTATCATTATTTACTTCATCAACACTAGTTTCTGTATCTACATTAAGTGATTCAGCTGTTTGTTCGTCACTTACTTCACTTGAGACATCATTATTTACTTCATCAGCACTAGTTTCTGTATCTACATTAAGTGATTCAGCTGCTTGTTCGTCTTTGTTGACTTCATTTTTTTCGTCACTTACTTCAATTGATACATCATTATTTACTTCATCAGCGCTAGTTTCTGTAATTGCATTGAGTGATTCATTTGATGAATTGTCATCCGCTTCAGCAGCAGAAGCATCATTACCTAAAAAGATTAATGATCCGATAAGGATAGACGCAGTACCTACTGTGAATTTACGAATTGAATACTTATTTAATTTGTTTGGTAGAAAATCTAATTTTTTCATTTTACCCCTTCTTTCTTGTTATTATGATATGACTTTTGTAGCGTTTTTATTGTAGACGCTTTTCAACACTAATTAAATAATGTAATTCTTTAATTAGTATGTTTTTTTAACAGTAACTCTACCGCTAATAGTACCTTTGTTGATTTTTGCACCTTGACATTTGACATGTTTAACTGTGTTTTTATATAGTCTATTTTTTATTCTTCAGTCTAATTGCTCCTCTCTAATAGATTTAGCGACGATGATGTATTAACTCACTTTAAGTAACTTGCTCAAAATCATATTACCATTTTTATGATTAAATTAAACACTTACTAGTGGTCATTTTTTTCTTAAAGTATTAAAAAAATGATTTAACCTAGACTTTATTTGTACTTCCTATGACAATCAAGTAAAATTTACTATAATATTATTAAATAAGAGAGGGGATTTACATGAAACGTTCTTTGTCTTCTTT
This sequence comes from Nosocomiicoccus sp. HMSC059G07, assembly GCF_001815515.1. Lineage (NCBI taxonomy): Bacteria > Bacillati > Bacillota > Bacilli > Caryophanales > Staphylococcaceae > Nosocomiicoccus > Nosocomiicoccus sp. HMSC059G07. The sequence continues at coordinate 67,773 of NZ_KV820884.1, read as the reverse complement.
ATTACTTCGTGAATTAAAGGCTGTTGAATTTTTGAACTGTTTAAACGATTCACAGTCAGTAAGTATTCAAGAAATTTCAGAAGTGCTAAATTGCTCTTTGATTACTTCAAATAACACACTTAAAAGCATTGAAGAAAAATACCCTTATATAAAATTAATTAACTCACAGAATACCATTAATATAAAATTCGATTTACACGCTAATATGATTACATTTTACAGAGATATTTTTAAGCAAAGTTTGAGTGCTCATATTCTTAAAATGATTTTTTTAAATGGTCAAATTACTTCAGAAGTTCTTTCAAAAGCTCTTTATGTAAGTACTTCAACATTGAAAAGGAAAATTCAAGACTTAAACGACACTCTTCTGTTAGATTTCAATATAAAAATTTCTAGTAGCCCTCATTCTTTTGTAGGAAAAGAAATAGATATTAGACGGTTTTTTATTGTTTTTTTTAGTGAACAAGATCTTAATGAGACCTGGAGCTTTATAAAAATTCCTAAAAATACTCTAAAGTTATTTATTAAAACAGCATCTTCACTTTTTAATTTAGATGTTGATTTATCTAGAGAACAGTTTTTAACTATACTCTTTGCAATAAATTACACTCGAGTTAAACAAGGGTTTTTTATTAGTAATGATATTAAGGAATTTTATTGTATTCCGCAAAATGAAATTGACGAATTAACACATCATTTAAAATCTATCACAAATGAATCTGAGTTATTTTTGAATGTTGATGAATTATTAGATATACTTACTCCTTATTTAGTTAATCCATATTATTCTTCATACTCAGAACTTAAAAACCAACGTCTTATAAAAGACGATGTAGAATATAATTATTCAAATATAGTTCGTTTAGTTAATAGGTTCTCTAATGAATTCGACTTAACAATTCACGATTATGAACATATTATCTTAAAGCTGTATAATTCTTTAATATTTAGTAATGTCAAAAATTATAGCGAACATATTTTATACAACAAATATCATAGTACACTAACACTTTTTAAAGCAGAGTTCCCTCAAATATACCAATATTTAGAATCAGAGTTTGAAACGCTTATCATAGATACTTTTAAAAGAAATGATTCTGGACTAGCTCTCCATATGATATATTCATTCATTATTAATTGGAAATATCTTTTTAAGGATCTTTATGCCAAAAGAGAAAATGTAAAAGTAACTGTCATTTCCGACACTGAGTATAATCACGACCAATGGCTTGTTGAAATTTTAGAGAAAAATCTAATAGATCAAGCAAAAATATATAAATATCCATTTAATTCGTTTGATATCAATAATCTGGAAAGTCTATCTTCAGATATAATTGTTACAAATTTCCCCATAGATGCTATTGACGGAAAACAAATTGTACTAATTAATAATGTACCTACTATAGAAGATATCTCTAATATAAACAAATTGGTTGAATATTTAAGTTATAAATCAATAAGTGTTGATTTTTAAACAATTAAATATAGTTAATAAAACATTCTTTAAATATTAAAATCCCCATTCCAGTATTAGTACATACTACTTACTTGAATGGGGATTATCGTTTTATTTTTTAATTTTCTTCTACTAGTTCCGCTTCTCTCTCTTCAGCTTCTAACTGTAATCTTTCGTCTTGTCCTTCGACTTCGATGTCGATGTCGCGGTATCGGTTCATTCCTGTTCCTGCTGGGATCAGTTTACCGATTATGACGTTTTCTTTCAGTCCGAGTAAATCGTCGCGTTTTCCTTTGATTGCCGCATCTGTTAAGACACGTGTCGTTTCTTGGAATGACGCCGCGGATAAGAAACTTTCTGTTTCAAGTGATGCTTTTGTAATTCCTAGTAATACAGGTTTTGCTGTTGCTGGTCGTTTTCTTTCTTTGAATACGACTTTGTTTGCTTCTTGGAACGTGTGGATATCTACTAACGCTCCAGGGATAAGTGATGTTTCTCCTGCGTCGATGATACGTACTTTACGTAACATTTGACGCACCATTACTTCGACGTGTTTGTCGTCGATTTCTACCCCTTGTGAACGATATACTTTTTGTACTTCTTTTAATAGATATTCTTGCGTTTTGTTTAAACCTGCAACTTTTAATAAGTTCTTAGGCTCGATTGAACCGTCTGTTAACATTTCACCTGGAGATACTTTGTCTCCTTCTTCTACGATTACTCTCGCATTTGCTGGTGCTGTGTACGTACGTGTTTCTTCGTCACCTTTTACTTTAATTTCTTGTTGACGGTCTTTAATCATTTCGATTGAAGCGATTGTTCCTTCAATTTCTGAAATGACAGCTTCCCCTTTCGGGTTACGCGCTTCGAATAATTCTTGGATACGTGGAAGACCCATCGTAATGTCTGATCCTGCAACCCCACCTGTGTGGAATGTACGCATCGTTAACTGTGTACCTGGCTCACCGATTGATTGCGCCGCGATTGTACCAATCGCTTCACCGACTTCAACTTTTTCACCAGTCGCAAGGTTTTTACCGTAACATTTCTCACATACACCGTAACGTGTGTTACATGTGAATGCTGAACGAATAACTACTGATTCAATACCTGCATTAACGATTTCTTTTGCGATATCTGTTGTGATCAGTTCATTTGAACCAACGATGACTTCGTTCGTATTTGGGTGTCTAACCGTTTCTTTTGCGTAACGTCCTTCTAGACGGTCAAATAACGGCTCGATTACTTCTCCGCCTTCACGAATTTCTGATACTTTAAGTCCTTTGTCTGTTCCACAATCTTGCTCGCGGACGATTACGTCTTGAGCCACGTCTACAAGTCTTCTCGTTAAGTAACCTGAGTCTGCAGTCTTAAGTGCTGTATCGGCTAATCCTTTACGCGCACCGTGTGTTGAGATGAAGTACTCGAGTACTGTTAACCCTTCACGGAAGCTCGACTTGATTGGTAACTCGATGATTTGACCTGACGGGTTCGCCATGAGTCCACGCATACCTGCAAGCTGAGTAAAGTTAGACGCGTTACCACGGGCACCTGAATCTGCCATCATGTAAATCGGGTTGAATTTATCTAACGAATCCATCAGTTTATCTTGGATTTCGTCTTTAATATCTGTCCATAGTTTAATAACTGTGTTGTAACGCTCTTCTTCTGTAATTAAACCACGGTCATATTGTCTTTGAACTGTTTCAACTTTTTCTTCTGTCGCTTCAATAAGCGTCTGTTTGTTCGGTAAGACAACGATATCTGATACCCCTACTGTAATACCTGCACGCGTTGAGTATTTGAAGCCTAAATCTTTCATTCGGTCTAACATGACTGACGTTTCAGTAATGTGGAACTTATTGAATACTTCAGCGATGATTTGACCTAAGAATTTCTTATCGAATGATTTTACAGGTTCTTGCTCTTTAAACTTACCGACTAATCCCGCTTCACCAAGGTCTTCTGCTTTGATGAAGAAACGGTCTGGCGTTTTACGCTCTAAGTTTTCACGTGTTGGTTCGTTTAAGTAAGGGAATGACGGAGGCATGATCTCGTTAAAGATTACTTTACCAACTGTCGTCATTAAGATCTTACCGCGGTTTTCTTCAGCGATTTTTTCTTCAGACATTGCGCCTGTATGCACACCAATTCTCGTATGCAGTGATGCATATCCAGAGCGGTATGCCATAACGACTTCTTCAAAGTCTTTGAAGATACGTCCTTCACGTTTTGCACCTGGCTTTTCTAACGTTAAGTAGTAGTTACCAAGTACCATGTCTTGTGACGGTGTTACAACTGGTTTACCATCTTTTGGGTTTAGAATGTTTGATGCTGCAAGCATTAACATACGAGCTTCTGCTTGTGCTTCTTTTGAAAGTGGTACGTGTACCGCCATTTGGTCACCGTCAAAGTCCGCGTTATATGCTGTCGTTACGAGTGGGTGTAATTTAATTGCACGCCCTTCAACGAGTACAGCTTCAAACGCTTGGATACCAAGTCTATGAAGCGTTGGTGCACGGTTTAGTAACACCGGATGTTCACGGATAACGTATTCTAATACATCCCAAATCGACTCATCTAAACGTTCGATTTTATTTTTCGCGTTTTTAATGTTCGTAGCGAGATCTCTTTTCACAAGTTCTCTCATAACGAATGGTTTAAATAGCTCTAATGCCATTTCACGTGGTAATCCACATTGGTACATTTTTAAGTTTGGACCAACGACGATTACTGAACGACCTGAGTAGTCTACACGTTTACCGAGTAAGTTTTGACGGAAACGTCCTTGCTTACCTTTTAACATGTGTGAAAGTGATTTTAACGGACGGTTCCCTGGCCCAGTAACTGGACGACCACGACGACCGTTATCGATTAAAGCATCGACCGCTTCTTGTAACATACGTTTTTCGTTTTGTACGATGATCCCAGGTGCACCTAGATCTAATAAACGTTTTAATCGGTTGTTACGGTTAATCACGCGTCGATATAAATCGTTTAAGTCACTCGTTGCAAAACGTCCACCGTCTAATTGCACCATCGGACGAATATCTGGTGGGATGACCGGTAGAGCGTCTAGTACCATCCACTCAGGTTTGTTTCCTGAGTTTCTAAATGCTTCAACGACTTCTAAACGACGAATTGCACGTGTTAAACGTTGTCCTGTCGCTGTTTCTAACTCTTCTTTTAATTGATCGAGTTCTTTATCTAAATCGATGTTTTCAAGCAATTCTTTAATTGCTTCTGCACCCATTTTAGCGTTAAATCTGTCACCGTATTCCATGTAGTAATCACGATATTCACGTTCACTTAATAAGTCACGCTTTTCAAGCCCTGTTGGACCCGGTTCGATGACGACGTATGACGCAAAGTAAATTACCTCTTCTAATGAACGTGGTGACATATCTAAAAGTAATCCCATACGTGAAGGGATTCCTTTAAAGTACCAAATGTGTGAGACAGGGGCAGCAAGTTCAATGTGCCCCATTCTCTCACGGCGTACTTTCGCACGTGTGACTTCTACACCACAGTTTTCACAAACATGTCCTTTATGGCGAATACGTTTATATTTACCACACGCACATTCCCAGTCTTTTGTTGGACCGAAAATCTTCTCACAGAACAGTCCATCTTTTTCTGGTTTTAAAGTTCTATAGTTAATTGTTTCTGGCTTTTTAACCTCACCGCTCGACCATGAGCGAATTTTTTCAGGTGACGCCAGCCCAATTTTCATATATTGAAATCTATTTACATCTATCATTGAGCGTTCCTCCCTAAAAGTCTGCTGTAAGCTCAACTTTTATTTCGATACAACTTCGTCTTTGTCATTATCACGTTCTGATTCTCTTTGGACGTCTTCTTCAACGACTGTGTTCATGTTCACTTCGTTGTCTTCATCATCCATAATCGACACTTCAAGACCGAGTGATTGTAACTCTTTCATGAGTACTCGGAATGATTCTGGAATACTTGGGTTCGGTAAGTTTTCACCTTTTACAATTGCTTCATACGTGTTCACACGACCGATTGTGTCGTCTGATTTCACCGTTAGAATTTCTTGTAACGTGTATGCTGCACCGTATGCTTCAAGCGCCCATACTTCCATCTCACCAAATCTTTGTCCACCAAACTGTGCTTTACCACCAAGTGGTTGCTGTGTAACGAGTGAGTATGGTCCAGTACTTCTTGCGTGAAGTTTATCATCAACCATGTGTGATAATTTCAGCATGTACATAACACCGACAGATACACGGTTTTCAAATGGTTCACCTGTACGTCCGTCGTATAGTACTGTTTTACCGTCTCTTGCGAGCCCTGCTTCTTCCATCGTGCTCCAAACGTCTTCTTCGTTCGCACCGTCAAATACTGGAGTTGCCATCTTAAGGCCCATTTCACGCGCTGCCATACCTAAATGAAGCTCTAACACCTGTCCGATGTTCATACGTGAAGGTACCCCGAGTGGGTTTAACATAATATCGATCGGTGTGCCGTCTGGTAAGAATGGCATATCTTCTTCTGGAAGAATTGTCGAGATAACCCCTTTGTTACCGTGACGTCCTGCCATTTTATCTCCGACTGAGATTTTTCTCTTTTGAACGATATATACGCGCACGAGTTGGTTCACTCCTGGTGATAATTCGTGACCATCTTCACGGTTAAATACTTTAACGTCTAAGACGATACCGCCTGCACCGTGTGGTACACGAAGTGACGTATCTCTAACTTCACGTGCTTTTTCACCGAAGATTGCGTGTAATAAACGGTCTTCTGGCGTTTGTTCTGTGACACCTTTAGGTGTTACTTTACCAACTAAAATATCTCCGTCCTTAACTTCTGCACCGACGTACACGATACCGCGTTCGTCTAACTTTTTCATTGCAGATTCAGAAACGTTTGGAATATCTCTTGTGATCTCTTCAGGACCAAGTTTTGTATCTCTTGATTCTGATTCATACTCTTCAATGTGAATCGACGTATAGACGTCGTCTTTTACTAAACGCTCAGACATGATAACTGCGTCCTCATAGTTATAACCGTCCCACATCATAAATCCGACGACGACGTTTTGTCCAAGTGCCATTTCACCGTTGTCCATAGAAGGACCATCCGCTAAAATTTCTCCTTTTTCAACTTCATCGCCAAGTGATACGATTGGACGCTGAGTATAACAAGTACCTGCGTTTGAACGTTCAAATTTCACAAGTTTATATTTATCGATTTCTTCAGTTTTCGTATAGTTTCCGTCGCCATTTTTATCGACGTAACGACGCACATGAATTTCACGCGCTTCTACGTGTTCTACAACACCTTTATAACGTGAAACAACTGCTGCACCTGAGTCTTTTGCTGTGACGTGTTCCATACCAGTACCGACGTACGGTGAATCCGGAATAAGTAACGGCACTGCTTGACGTTGCATGTTCGCACCCATTAATGCACGGTTCGCGTCGTCGTTTTCTAAGAACGGAATACATGCTGTTGCTGCTGATACAACTTGTTTTGGTGATACGTCCATGTAGTCCATTTTATCTCTATGCATTGCTGTGTTGTTTCCACGGAAACGACAGATAACTTCTTCATTTTTAAACGTACCGTCTTCGTTTAACTCTGCGTTCGCTTGTGCGACGACAAACTGCTCTTCTTCGTCTGCAGTTAAGTAGTCGATTCTGCTAGTTACCGCATTTGTTTCAGGATCTACACGACGATATGGCGTTTCGATAAACCCAAATTCGTTTACACGTGCAAAACTTGATAACGAGTTGATTAGACCAATGTTTGGTCCCTCTGGTGTTTCAATTGGACACATACGTCCGTAGTGAGAATAGTGTACGTCACGTACTTCCATCCCTGCTCGTTCTCTCGTTAAACCACCTGGTCCAAGTGCTGATAAACGTCTCTTATGCGTTAACTCAGCAAGTGGGTTCGTTTGGTCCATGAACTGAGATAATTGAGAGCTACCAAAGAACTCTTTAATCGATGCAATTACCGGACGAATGTTAATAAGTTGTTGCGGTGTAATTGTGTTTTTGTCTTGAATTGACATTCTTTCACGAATGACACGTTCCATACGTGCAACACCAATACGGAATTGGTTTTGTAATAACTCACCGACACTACGTAAACGGCGGTTACCTAAATGGTCGATGTCGTCTGTATGTCCAACACCATTTAATAAGTTAAAGTAATAACTGATTGACGCGATAATGTCTGACGGAGTGATAGATTTCACTTCTTTGTCAGGGAACGCGTTACCGATGATGTTTGTCGTTGTATCTTCATCACCATCGACGTTAGATTTAACTTTAATTGATTGAATTTCTACAGGCTCTTCTAAAATCCCGTTTTCGAATTCAAACGTTTTTAAGTTCACTGTCGTTTCAAGTTGTTCCATAATGTTGTCGAGCGTACGACGGTCAATTGTCGTTCCTGCTTCAACGATTACTTCACCAGTTTCCGTATCTACAAGTGGCTCTGCAACGACTTGGTTGAATAGACGGTTTTGTAAGTGAAGTTTTTTGTTCATCTTATAACGACCAACTGCCGCTAAGTCATAACGCTTTGGATCAAAGAATCGTGTATATAGTAAGTTTCTTGCGTTTTCAACTGTTGGCGGTTCGCCTGGACGTAATCTTTCATATATTTCAAGTAATGCTTGATCGACTGTTTCTGTTGTGTCTTTGTCTAATGTGTTTCTTAAATATTCGCTGTCTCCTAATAAGTCAACGATTTGTTGATCTGTAGCGAAACCTAGCGCACGTAGTAATACCGTAATTGGCATTTTACGCGTACGGTCAATTTTTACGTAAACCGTATCTCTTGCGTCCATTTCATACTCTAACCATGCACCACGGTTAGGAATAACTGTCGCTGTGTAGCTCGTTCTACCGTTTTTATCGAGCTTATCCGAGTAATACACAGAAGGACTACGGACTAACTGAGAAACGATAACACGTTCTGCACCGTTAATAATGAATGTACCTGTATCTGTCATGAGAGGGAAATCTCCCATAAACACTTCTTGTTCTTTTACTTCACCAGTTTCTTTAATAATGAGTCTAACTTTAACTCTTAAAGGCGCCGAATACGTAGCGTCGTGGTTTTTAGCCTCATCGACGTTGTATTTAGGCTCTCCGAGTTTATAGTCGACAAACTCAAGCGAAATGTTTCCTGTGAAATCCTCAACAGGTGAGATATCCTTAAACATTTCGATTAAGCCAGATTTCAGAAACCATTCATAAGAATTCGTTTGAATTTCAATTAAGTTCGGTAACTCCAACTTCTCTTCGATACGTGAATAGCTTCTACGTTTTGCATGTTTTCCATACTGAATCACTTGACTCATCGACAGATTCACCCCTAAAAATATTTCCCACTATTATCAACAGATAGACCTCATAAGACAAAAAAGAAAACGGAATTAAACAACTCCATTTCCTATAAACATTGACTTATTCAAAAGCTTCTACCAATACGTGCTTTCGAAAAATATACATACTTCTTGATAATAATATTCATTTAACAACTATATCACAGCTAATTTGTCAAGTCAAATTATTATCTCTTGTAAATCTGACTGATTTCACATAGCTTTGAATAACAAAAATACTCCACTAACAAAATGTTAATGGAGTATATGTACTTATCTATTCGCATAAAACTCTTCTGCTTTTTTGAGGTAAATTTCTTCTTCTGGTAGCATTTCTGATTCTTCGACAATCGCATCTACTGGACACACTGCTACGCACGCACCACAGTCGATACAAATATCCGGATCGATGTAGAACTGATCTTCGCCTTCCTCGATACAATCTACAGGACATACGTCTACGCAGTCACCAGACTTTTCTGCTGCACACGGTTGTAAAATTACATATGCCATAGTTCGGCCTCCTCACTGACTTCTCTTTTCTATATTTTTCATTGTACACCTATTTTCTTTAATATTAAACAATAATTCTAACTAACGTGTTTAATACTCTTTAAGATGTAGTAACCTTTACTCTTTTTGAGTTTTTCTACATTTCCATATAACTTTTCTAGATGTTTTAAATACGACGGCATACCTTGCTTCTTTTGAACGACCATATAAAACGCACCGTGATCGACTAATCGTTCATAACTATCATTAATAATTTCAAGCACTGTATCTTTTCCGGCTCTAAACGGAGGATTCGTTACATATAAATCCGATCTTAACTCCATATCGTCATACAATTCTCTCTTAACGATATCAAAACTTACGTTATTGTTATGCATGTTCGTATCTAAAACACTGATTGCATCTTCATTTACTTCGACCGCAACACCGTCTCCACCATAATGGTCGGCAAGTACGATACTCACTGGTCCGTACCCAGCCCCCATATCGATAAAGTACCCCGGACCATCATAATCTTCTAACACTGCATTTAATAATACGTCTGTACCAAAATCAACACGATCTTTTGAAAACACACCACGATCTGTTGTGAACGTATATGTTTTACCTTTTATATTATATTTAATTTCTTTAAAATCATGCGGTGTATCATCTGTCGTATAGTAATGTGACATAAACACCCTCCTTTTATGTAGAAAAAAAAGACTTATAAACATAATGTTTATAAGTCTAAAATATCATATTTTAATTATTTAAGCTCTACGCTAGCTCCAACTTCTTCAAGTTGTGCTTTAAGTGCTTCTGCTTCTTCTTTAGGTAATGCTTCTTTGATAACTTTAGGAGCGTTGTCAACAAGCTCTTTTGCATCTTTAAGTCCAAGACCAGTTGCTTCACGAACTGCTTTGATAACTTTGATTTTAGATGAACCTGCATCTGTAAGTTCAACGTCGAACTCAGATTTTTCTTCAGCGCCACCTTCAGCTGCGCCACCTGCTACTGCTACTGGAGCTGCTGCTGTTACACCAAACTCTTCTTCAATAGCTTCAACTAATTCGTTTAATTCTAATACTGACATTTCTTTAATTGCTTCAATGATTTGATCTTTATTAGCCATTATTAAATCCTCCAATTTTTAACTTTTTTAATTTTTAATTATGCTTCTTCAGTTTCTTCTACTGCGTCTGTACCTTCTTCTTTTTGCTCTCCCACTGCTTTAACCGCATAAGCGAAGTTGCGCATTGGCGCTTGAAGAACAGAAAGTAACATAGATACAAGTCCGTCTTTTGATGGTAAAGTTGCGATTGCTTTAACGCTTTCTACGTCTGCAATTTCACCTTCGATGACACCCGCTTTAATTTCAAGTGCTTCATGCTCTTTTGAGAAGCTGTGAAGTACTTTTGCTGGAGCAATTACGTCTTCGTTTGAGAACGCAATCGCGTTTGGACCAGTTAAGTGTTCTTCTAATCCTTCGATTCCAGCTTCTTGTAACGCACGACGTACCATCGTGTTTTTGTAAACGTGGAACTCAACACCAGCTTCTCTAAGTTGTTTACGAAGTGCTGTTGCTTCAGCAACTGAAAGACCTTGGTAATCAACTACGATTGTTGAAACTGAGTTTTTGAATTGTTCCGCGATTTCAGAAACGTGTTGTTTCTTTCTTTTGATAACATTTGTCATAGTTACACCTCCGTTTTGAAAATTATCGGTGCAATAAAAAAAGCACCTTTTACCCAGGGCAAAAAGTGCTCATATATTTATAAATAATATACAAGTCATTTTTGTTTGCCTCGGTAGGATTGTGTTTTAAGTCTTAGACTCCTACTGTCTTAGGTAAAACATCTAAATTTAAATTTAATACAAGAGTAAATATACCACGTACATTTACTCTTGTCAATTTATTTTTTAAACGTCTGTTCTAACTTGTGATGGATCTAATTTGATACCAGGACCCATCGTGCTAGAAACTGCAACTGAACGGAAGTAAACACCTTTTGCAGTTGCTGGTTTAGCTTTTACTAAAGCTTCGTGTAAAGCGTTGAAGTTTTCAACTAATTTATCAGTACCGAATGACACTTTACCAATTGTAGAGTGAACGATACCAGATTTTTCAGCACGGTATTCTACTTTACCAGCTTTGATTTCTTCAACTGCTTTTGTAACGTCCATCGTTACTGTACCAGTTTTAGGGTTTGGCATTAAACCTTTAGGTCCTAATACACGACCAAGTTTACCAACTTCCCCCATCATGTCTGGTGTTGCAACGATTACGTCAAAGTCAAACCAACCACCGTTGATTTTTTCAGCAAGATCTGCTTCTCCTACGTAGTCAGCTCCAGCTGCTTCTGCCTCTTTCGCTTTTTCACCTTTTGCGAACACTAATACACGTTGTGATTTACCAGTTCCGTTTGGTAATACGATCGCACCACGGATTTGTTGGTCGTTTTTACGTGTATCAATACCTAGGCGGAAAGCTACGTCTACTGACGCATCAAAGTTTGTTGTGCTTGTTTCTTGTGCAAGCTTAATAGCATCTTCGATTGAGTATACTGCTTCAGAGTCTACTTTCTTTGAAGCTTCAAGATACTTTTTACTTCTCTTAGCCATTTATATTCCTCCTTGTGGTTATAGCGGGTGAACCTCCCACATGTACCAATACTTTTTCTTATAAATAATTATTACTTTTTAACAGTGAAGCCCATGCTGCGTGCAGTACCTTCTACCATGCGCATTGCTGCTTCAACGTCTGCTGCGTTTAAGTCTTCCATTTTAAGTTCAGCGATTTCGCGAACTTGTGCTTCAGTTACTTCAGCAACTTTGTTTTTGTTCGGTTCACCAGAACCTTTTTCAACTTTAGCCGCTTTTTTAAGAAGAACTGCTGCTGGTGGAGTTTTTGTAATGAAAGTAAATGAACGGTCTTCATATACTGAAATCTCCACTGGAATTAAAAGACCTGCTTGGTCTTGAGTTTGTGCGTTAAACTCTTTTGTGAATCCCATAATGTTAATACCTGCTTGACCTAATGCTGGTCCAACTGGTGGTGCAGGAGTTGCTTTACCTGCAGGGATTTGTAATTTAACAACGTTGATAACTTTTTTAGCCACGATGTCAACCTCCTCATTCTCGTGATGTGGTCACAGGATGCTAAGATTTCATCCTCCCACTCATATCTTTTTACATAAAAAAGATGGTCGCATTTTTGCAACCATCTCATATTAACATACTTCACTTGTATTTTCAATCTTTATTTAGTCGATTTTTTCGATTTGGTCGTATTCGACTTCAACTGGCGTTTCACGTCCAAATAATTCAACTAATACAGTCAGTTTAAAGTGTTGCTCGTCGATTTCCTCGATCGTACCGAATTGATTATTAAACGGACCGTCAATAATTTTAACTGATTCTCCGATTTCTACGTCGAAATCTACGATGCGCTCTGACATACCCATTTGTCTTAAAATGAAGCGTGCTTCTTCTTTTAATAATGGGTTTGGTTTAATTCCAGCACCTTGAGAACCGACAAATCCAGTTACTCCAGGTGTGTTACGTACGACGTACCAAGACTCATCTGTCATGATCATCTCAACTAAGACGTAACCTGGGAATGTCTTTTTCATTTGTGTTTTCTTTTTACCATCTTTAATAGTCGTTTCCTCTTCTTCTGGTACAACGACACGGAAAATTTGGTCTTGCATGTTCATCGACTCTAAACGTGCAAGTAAGTTTTGATGTACTTTGTTTTCATAGCCTGAGTAAGTATGAATGGCATACCATTGTTTTTCTTCGGACATAATATCCTCCCTCATTACATTGCATCAATTAAATACGTAATACCTATATCAATCGCGTAGAAAAAGAATAAGAAGAAGATAACAGTGAAAACAACGATTGACGTATAATTCACTACTTCTTTACCAGTTGGCCAACTTACTTTTTTCATTTCACTGACGACGTTTGCAAGGAAATTTCTATCGTTATTCATGCGACGCCTCCTCATCTTATATGGAACTTTTATGAATCGTATGTCGGTTGCATTGTTTACAGAACTTTTTCATCGTGAGTCTTGTTCCATCCTTATCGGCAGCTTGTTTAACGTGATAATTACGACTGCCACACTCGCTACATAGTAATGCAACTTTCATCTCATTACCTCATTTCAATTCTTATATACTATACCGATTAAAGTCTACGTTTGTCAATAAACGCCGTGCTGTTTCTCTTTTTTACGAAGGACACGGTACAATGTATTTTGAATCGATTTACGATTCGTTTTTAACTTTTCGCTAATTTCATCAAATGTATAATGCTCTCCTAAATATTTTAACACAGCACGCTCGTATTCTGAAAACGTCTTTTTATCTTGGAGCATATAAGAGTACTGATCTCGGTTTATGATTTGATCGATACGGTCGTATGTTTCTACTTTGTCACACACGTAGTTTGACAGCTCGTTGCTTGTCGTTTCTTTACTATTTAATCGATAAAAATACACACTACGCTTTTTTAGTTCTAAATATGCAGATCTTATTGCGTAATTATGAAAGTCTCCAAGTCTTTTGTCATATCTAAAGCACGCGTGGAGTAAATACTCCATAATCATCTGTTCTAAGTCTTCTCTTTCATAAGGGTCTCGCGTATGTTTATATGTCATTTTACGTACTTTTAAACGAATAGCCTCGTCGATCTTGTCAAAGTAATCGAGCTTCCCATTTTTTACATGTTCGACATATTCATTGAGTTTCGAATCTTCGTAAATAAGTATCAAAAACGAACGAATGTTGTACATGAATACCTCCCGTTTTTGTATATATCATACATACGAAAGTCGCTACTCACAAGTCGCCCTAACGCTTGCCACGTCGCAGTTTTTCAAGTTCTGCTAAAATATCGTCACTAATATTTAATTTTGTCTTAGGCACTTTTTGATTTATTGCTTCAATTTCGACACTAATATTTTTTTCTGCATGTTTTAAGTCTTCCCACATTTCTCTCGAAGGAATTCTGTACGCTCCGTATGAAAATATCGCGTTTTGCTCTGGTAAATCACTCGTTACGACTGTGATTTCCGTTAAGTGAGGATGGAAGTACTTATAAACGAAACGTTCGATATATTCGTCGGCGGTTTCTTTTTCTTTTGTAAAAACGACTTGGACACCGTGATAGTCGTACACCGTCTCTTTTGATTTCACCTCGTACGCATCGAATACACAAATGACGTCGTACTTGGATACGGCTTGATATTCACTTAATATCGTGAGTAATTCTTCGCGTGCGTATTCTAAACTTAATCGGCCCTCTTCGGTCAGTCGTTTGTTTGCTCCAATCAAATTGTACCCGTCGACTAACATAATCTTTTGTCTTCTTTTCATGACGCTACTCTTTTAAC
>NZ_KV820884.1:45216-52955 GCF_001815515.1 Nosocomiicoccus sp. HMSC059G07 | reverse complement strand
CGTACGCATCGAATACACAAATGACGTCGTACTTTGATACGGCTTGATATTCACTTAATATCGTAAGTAATTCTTCGCGTGCATATTCTAAACTTAACCGACTCTCTTCGGTAAGTCGTTTATTGGCCCCGATCAAATTGTACCCGTCGACTAACATGATTTTTTGTCTTCTTTTCATGACGCTACTCTTTTAACGGGTGTTGTTTACGGTACACTTCGTACATTAAAATACCTGCGGATACCGAGGCGTTTAAACTCGATATTTTACCGACCATCGGAATCGTTACAGTAAAATCACATTTTTCTAACGTCTTTTTACTAATGCCGTCCCCTTCATTTCCGATAATAAGTACCGTATTAATGTCTGCCGGGTATTCTCTATAGTCCATCGGCGCATCCATCGTCGTACCGACCGTCCAAAACCCTGCGTCTTTTAGTTTGTCGATCGCTTGGTTGACGTTTGTTACGCGTACGACTGGGACGTGTTCGACCGCACCAACTGACACGCGTGCGACTGTATCTGTAATTTGTACACTACGTCTATTCGGAATAATTACCGCATCAAATCCTGTAGCGTCCGCTGTACGTAATATACTTCCTAAATTATGTGGATCTTCTAAGCCGTCGAGTAAGAGTAGATTGGCTTTCTTTCCTTCGACGTTTTGAATGAGAGTGTCTAACGGCATATATTTATATGCACTGATAAACGCGATAATACCTTGATGGCGTTCATTCGTAAACGATTCTAATTTACTTTTAGGAACTGTTTGAACGACGACTTTGTTTTTCTTTGCAAGCTTTAAAATATCGTTAATTTGATGCTTTTCAATACTATCTTGAATTAAAATCTTGTTTAAATCACGATTACCTTGTAACGCCTCTTTAACTGCATGACGTCCTGCAAGAACGGATTCACTCATAAATACTCACCTCGCACTATAATTTCAAAAAGCGCATCGAGCCTATCGTACTTTTCGTTTAAATATAAAACTCCAACGAGGGCTTCTAACCCTGTTGCTTCTTGATACTCTTTGCTCGTTGCGCTCTTTGCTTTCGTATTACTCTTTTTATTTTTTGCACGTCTGACGATTTCTTTTTCTTCATCCGTTAATATATCTTCGAGTGCCTGTAACGCTTTTGACTGACTCGTCGCCTTTTCAAACGTCGTGCCGAGTTGATGCGCGTCATTTGCTCGAATACGAGGTGACGATTTCACAATATGTTTACGGACATACATACTGTAAACTGCGTCACCGACGTATGCTTTTGTTAAGTCGTGAATTTCATATAAATTATCCACGGCGGAATTTCACTCCGTCTTTTGTATCTTCTAAAATAATGCCTTTTTCATGAAGTGTGTCACGAATTTCATCTGCACGGGCAAAATCTTTCTCTTTACGTGCTGCTTCACGTTCTTCGATTAATGCTTCGATTCGTTCGTCTAATAGTACTTCTTCTTGTTCAAGTGTAATACCAAGAACGTTACTATAAGCGTCGTATGCGTTGATATACGCGTCAAGGATGTCTTTGTTCGTTGCGTCACGGCGCATATATTTATTTAGGCGCGTCGCAAGTTCGTGCCACGCTGTAATTGCGTTTGCTGTATTGAAGTCGTCGTCCATCGCTTCTTCAAACATATTTATATTTTCTTTGACGAAGTCTAGTTCTTTATCGTCTAATTCTGTACTAATTGCGTGTTCTCTACGTTCTACTGCAGTATTGTATGCTGTTAAAATTCTGTCTAAGCCAGCAGCTGCTGAGTCGACGAGTTCACGGTTAAAGTTAATTGGTCCACGGTAATGCACGCTTAGCATAAAGAATCGTAAAATGTTCGGATCGAGTTCTTTTAAAATATCGTGCACAGTGATAAAGTTCCCGAGTGATTTTGACATCTTTTCGTTGTCGATATTGATGTAGCCGTTATGCATCCAGTAATTTGCGAACGTTTCGTCTGTGCAAGATTCAGATTGAGCGATTTCGTTTTCGTGGTGCGGGAACGTTAAGTCTTGTCCCCCCGCATGAATATCCATCGTCTTGCCTAAATGTTTTGTCGCCATTACCGAGCATTCGATATGCCAACCTGGACGTCCTTTACCCCACGGACTATCCCAGCTAATTTCATCTTCTTTTTCGTGTTTCCATAACGCGAAATCAAGTGGATCGTCTTTACTTTCACCTTGCTGGATACGCGCACCGACTTTTAAATCGTCGATTGACTGTTTAGATAACTGCCCGTAACCGTCGTATGAACGTGTTTTAAAGTATACGTCTCCGTCTCGCTCGTAAGCATGTCCTTTATCGATTAACGTTTCAATGAATGCGATGATGTCGTCCATATGATCCATAACTCTCGGGTGGACGTCTGCTTTTTTGACGTTTAATGCACCTGTATCTTCAAAGTATGCTGCGATAAATTTGTCTGCGATTTCTGGAACTGTTTGACCTGTTTCTTTTGACGCATTAATGAGTTTGTCATCAACGTCAGTGAAGTTCGATACGAACGTGACATCGTACCCACGGTATTCTAAGTAGCGACGTACTGTGTCAAATACGATTGCTGGACGTGCGTTACCGATGTGGATATAGTTATACACCGTCGGTCCGCAGACGTACATTTTTACTTTACCTTCTTCAATTGGAACAAACTTTTCTTTTTGACGTGTGAGTGTGTTATATATGTGAACCATCTTTAACCTCATTCCTCTCTTTTTCTTTAAATTGAGTGATTTCTTTTTCTAATTCTAAAATTTTATTTAATATCGGATCTGGTAAGTTGTTATGGTTAAGCGTGTCTGTTGGTACACGTTTGCCGTGACGTCTAACGATATGTCCTGGAATCCCGACGACCGTTGAGTACGACGGCACATTTTTTAAGACGACTGAGTTCGCACCAATATTCGTGCCTTCGCCTATTGTTATATTACCAAGCACCTGCGCGCCGGTTGCGACGAGTACTTTATCTTCAATAGTCGGGTGACGTTTACCCTTTTCTTTACCGGTACCACCGAGCGTGACACCTTGGTATAACGTAACATCGTCTCCAATCGTTGTCGTTTCACCGATGACAATCCCCATTCCATGGTCGATGAAAAGCCTCCTACCAATCGTCGCGCCAGGGTGAATCTCAATGCCTGTGAAAAATCGAATCGTTTGCGAAATGATACGCGCGATTAAAAACATCCGGTGCTTATAAAACCAATGAGCAATCAAGTGACCCCAGACAGCGTGCATTCCAGAGTACGTCAGAAAAACCATCGTCCGACTCGTCGCTGCTGGATCAAGTTCAAGCACCATATCAATATCTTCTTTTATTCTTTTAAACATTGTCTCTCCTTTTGTGAGTGGGGTTTGGCGTGGGTGCAATCAGGTAAGAGTTGGCGTCTTTTTGAGTTTTTACTCTTATAAGATAGTTATACCCGTTCTCACGATTTTATTTAACAAAAATATCGGGATTTTGTTAGATATCTGGATTTATTTAACAAATTTCGTTCGCGTGACCCGATTTTTGTTAATTATAATTTTTTATCTAACATATTTCGGGTGTTTCATCTTGTTTTTGTTAATTATCCGGAGATATCTAACAGATTCAGCAACAATCTGTTAAATAAACGGCACTGCTACGCACCAGCGCCCCGCCAACAATCCAATTGCTGAACAAAAACCTGCGCTTTACCTCGCGATCGACAATCCCATTAAACTTTACCACCTGTCGCAATTAAAAACACCTCTGCCCTAATACGGACAGAGGTGCGTTGCACGGTTCCACTCTGATTTTTATCTTTTATTCACTTTAAAATTTATGCATTTCTTTAAATAATAGTGTTGCCTTCGCACCGACCAGGCAATCTCTGTTTTCACGTTATTTAAATACTGATAACAACAAGTGAATTATATAACGATTTTTAGTTGTTTTCAATCTTAAAGACTTTGAATGACGTTTTCAATGCGTGCGAGTACTGTCTCTTTACTGAGGAGTTCTAATGCGTTTGGTAATTCTGGTCCTCTCGTTTCGCCTGTTGTCGCTACGCGAATTGGCATGAATAAGTTTTTACCTTTGATTCCTGTTTCTTTTTGCACTGATTTGATCGCTTTTTTAATGTTGTCTGCTGTGAAATCTTCTAAGTTTGCGAATGTTGCTTTTAACGCATCCATTAATTCAGGGACTTGTTCACCAGCTAACACTTCTTTTGCCGCTTCATCATACGAAACGTCTTCTTTAAAGAATTGCTCAGATAACTCGACGATTTCAGCTGCGTAACTCATTTGTGGTTGATATAACTGAACGAGTGATTTTGCCCATTCTAATTCTTCTTCTGAAGCGTCTTCTTTTACGCGACCTGCTTCAACTAAGAATGGTAATGCAAGCTCAAATACTTTGTCGATATCTTTTTGTTTCATGTACTGGTTGTTTACCCATTCTAATTTTACTTTGTCAAAGAATGCTGGTGATTTTGATAAACGTTCTTCTGTAAATAATTCAATGAACTCTTCTTTTGTGAATAGCTCTTCTTCTCCACCTGGTGTCCATCCGAGTAAAGCGATGAAGTTAAATAATGCTTCTGGTAAATAGCCAAGTGCTTCATAGTCTTCGATGAATTGTAAAATACCGCTGTCGCGTTTTGATAACTTTTTACGTTCTTCGTTTACGATTAACGTCATATGACCAAATTGTGGTGGCTCTAATCCAAGCGCTTCGTAAACCATTAATTGGCGTGGTGTGTTTGAAATGTGATCATCTCCACGTAATACGTGTGTGATTGCCATTTCATGGTCATCAATTGCGACGGCAAAGTTGTATGTTGGTGTACCGTCTTTTTTAACGATGACCCAGTCTCCAATACCGTTTGAGTCAAAGGATAATTCACCTTTTACCATGTCGTTGAACGTGTATGTTTTATCTTTTGGTACGCGAATACGAATCGATGGTTCTCTACCTTCAGCGATAAATGCTTCTTCTTCTTCTTTTGATAAGTTCGCGTGCTTACCGCTATACATCGGTTGCTTACCGTTTTTAAGTTGTGTTTCGCGTTCTTCTTCTAACTCTTCTGCTGTCATATAGCAACGATACGCTTTGTCTTCAGCGAGTAGCTTTTCGATATAAGGTTTATAAATATGGTTACGTTCAGATTGACGGTATGGTCCAAACTCACCACCGACGTCGACTGACTCATCCCAGTCGAGCCCGAGCCATTTTAAATAATTTAACTGTGAAGATTCACCTTCGTCGACGTGACGTGCTTTATCTGTATCTTCAATACGGATGATGAACTCCCCACCGTAGTGACGTGCGAATAGATAGTTAAATAGTGCACTTCTTGCGTTACCGATATGTAGGTAACCTGTTGGACTTGGGGCATATCTTACTCTTACTTTACTCATTGTTTGCCTTCTTTCTTTTTAATAAAATCACCGCTTCACTCGCGATGCCTTCTTTTCGACCTAATGCGCCGAGTTTTTCATGTGTTGTTGCTTTTACGTTTACGTTGTCGATCGTTGTGTCGAGTAGTCGCGCGACGTTTTGTCGAATGTCATCGATATACGGACGAAACTTCGGTGCCTCAGCGATAATCACTGCGTCAACATTACCGACCTCGTAACCTTTTTCTGTCATTTTTGACACGACTTCACTTAATAATACTTGTGAATCTATGTCTTTATATTTTGGATCATTGTCCGGGAAAAATTTTCCAATATCACCAAGTGCGAGTGCACCTAAAATCGAGTCTGCAATCGTATGAAGAAGTACGTCTGCGTCACTATGACCGTCTAATCCTTCTTCATGCTCGATTTCAAGACCACCGATAATTAATGGTCGTCCCTTTTTTAACTGATGAACATCATAACCGTGACCGATTCTCATCTTTCTCGACTCCTTAATATCGATTCTCCGAGTACTAAATCTTCTACCGTCGTAATTTTAATGTTATTATACGACGAATCTACCATAAAAACATCATGTCCGTACGCCTCGACCATCATCGCGTCATCCGTAACTGCTAAGTCGTTTTCAATCGCGTACTCATGTGCATCCATTAATAAATTATAACAAAAAGCTTGTGGCGTGTGCACCTCGAACGTCGTCTCTCGGTTAATTGTTGCCTTAACCTTTCCGTCGATGACTGTCTTCATCGTGTTTTTTGCTTTGACACCACAAATGACTGCGTTCTTTTCCACGACCGCCGTCTTTAAGCGTGATAAAGTACCCATGTCTAAAAATGGGCGTGCAGCGTCATGTACAAATACGTAATCCGCATCGACGTGTAAAAGCGCGTTATATATCGAGTGTTGACGCTCTTTACCGCCGAGTACGATGCGTTTTACTTTTTTGACGTCTTTTAACTCTTCGTTCAATTCTTCGATGTCTTCTTTTCCAGTTGCGATAATAATTTCTTTACAGTCTGGATCTTGGTTGAATATGTCGACTGTGCGATGAATGATCGATTGGCCGTCAATTTCGTATTTTATCTTATTAAAGCCAAGTCCCATACGTTTTCCGATCCCTGCTGCTGGAATCACTGCTGAATACTGCATTATTTCTCTCCAAGTTTTGTAAATATTATTCTCCCAGAATGGGTTTGAAGTATCGATGTTACTTCAACGAGTACCGTTTCGTTAATAAAAGATTCTCCTGAATCTAAAACAACCATCGTGCCGTCGGTTAAGTATCCAACACCTTGGTTGTCTTCTTTACCTGATTTTGTAATTAAAATCTCGAACGTGTCACCTTGATGGATGTTTAACTGCACCGCCTCAGTTAATTCGTTCACGTTTAATACTGTCACTTTATGGACTTGTGCTACACGATTTAAATTATAGTCTGTCGTAATAATTGCAGCATTTTCTTCTTTAGCGAGTTCAATGAGCTGCTGGTCCACATCTAACTTATCGTATTTGACCGTTTTTACTTTAACGGCGTCCGATTGTTTTTGAAGCGCGTTTAAAATGTCGAGACCGTGTTGTCCTTTATCTCGCTTTAAATGATCGGTAGAATCTGCAATTAATTGTAGTTCGTCTAGCACGAATTGCGGAATAATAATTTCGCCTTCTAAAAATCCGCTTTTTAAAACGTCTAACACACGTCCATCGATAATTGCACTCGTATCGAGTAGTTTTTTTGTTAAATTTTTAGGTGCTCGGTTAAATAACTCGAGAATCTCTGTCGTCTTTTTTAAGCCGAGTTGATAGCCTAGATAACCGAGGACGACTGCTGAAATTAGTGGAATGACTTCACGGACAACAGGTATGTCTAACATGTTCGTTAATAACGTAATAAAAACAGTAAACAATAATCCAAGTAGCATACCAATTGTTGCAAAGAATATTTCCGTAATGTTTCTAGATAATAGTTTTCGCTCTACTTTCTTTAATCCGCGCACAAAATATGGCATCGTCCAAAATGTTAAAGCTAAAAATAGTACCCCGCCAATCGCACCATAGAAAAATACGTTGTGGATTGCACTTGGTACTGGAAAGTCCGTCGAATGGAAACACCATATTCCGAGTGTGACTCCGGTAAGAAAGTAGACGAGTGTTAATAATCCTCTTAACATTCGTCTTCCTTCCTTTCTATTTGTAAATTTCTTTCATTGCATCTTTTAACGTTCTTGCTCCGACTACCTCAATATCAACAGGAGTAAGTCCAGCTAAGTTTGACGCTGGGATAATCGCTCGGTTAAACCCTAACTTCGCCGCTTCTTGCAAGCGCTGTTCGATTTTAGTAACGCGTCTAATTTCACCTG
>NZ_KV820884.1:44648-45116 GCF_001815515.1 Nosocomiicoccus sp. HMSC059G07 | reverse complement strand
TCTATTTGTAAATTTCTTTCATTGCATCTTTTAATGTTCTTGCACCGACAACTTCAATATCTACAGGAGCTAGTCCTGCTAAATTTGACGCTGGGATAATCGCTCGGTTAAACCCTAGCTTCGCCGCTTCTTGTAAGCGTTGTTCGATTTTAGTAACGCGTCTAATTTCACCTGTTAAACCGACTTCTCCGATGAAACACGTATCGCCTCGTACGCTTATATTTTTAAAGCTCGAAGCGATTGCCATAATCACAGCAAGGTCAACCGCTGGCTCATCGAGTTTAACGCCACCCGCGACTTTTATATATGCGTCGTGTTGCTGCATGAGTAGGCCTTCAGATTTTTCTAATACTGCCATGAGTAGTGATAGTCTATTGTGGTCAATCCCTGTAGCCATGCGTCTTGGGTTATGGAAATGCGTTGGCGTGACGAGAGCTTGTATTTCAACGAGCATCGCGCGTGTCCCTT
>NZ_KV820884.1:44148-44548 GCF_001815515.1 Nosocomiicoccus sp. HMSC059G07 | reverse complement strand
TCAGATTTTTCTAATACTGCCATGAGTAGTGATAATCTATTGTGGTCGATTCCTGTAGCCATACGTCTTGGATTATGGAAATGCGTTGGCGTGACGAGTGCTTGTATTTCAACGAGCATCGCGCGTGTCCCTTCCATCGTCGCAACAATCGCAGATCCTGGCGTATTTTTAGAACGTTCTTCTAAGAAAATTTCAGATGGATTTAAGACTTCTTTTAGACCATCGTACTTCATCTCAAAGATACCCATTTCGTTTGTCGATCCAAATCTGTTTTTTACTGCGCGTAAAATTCTAAACGTGTGATGTTGGTCACCTTCAAAGTATAAAACAGTGTCTACCATATGTTCGAGTAAACGCGGCCCGGCGATCTGCCCGTCTTTAGTAACGTGTCCGACGATAA
>NZ_KV820884.1:34998-44048 GCF_001815515.1 Nosocomiicoccus sp. HMSC059G07 | reverse complement strand
TAAACGTGTGATGTTGGTCACCTTCAAAGTATAAGACGGTATCTACCATATGTTCGAGTAAACGCGGTCCTGCAATCTGCCCGTCTTTAGTAACGTGTCCGACGATAAACGTCGCGATGTTTTGACCTTTTGCGATATTCATAATCGACTGTGTACATTCACGTACTTGTGACACACTTCCTGGTGCACTTGTAATATCCGGATGAAATACTGTTTGAATGGAGTCGATAATTAAAAAGTCTGGATTTAATTTATTGATCTCATCGTGGATATAAAATAAATTCGTCTCTGCGTAGACGTTTAAATTCGACGCATCTGTCGTAATTCGGTCTGCACGCATTTTAATTTGTTCCAGAGATTCCTCACCTGAGACGTATAATACGTCGTAATCTTCCGCAAGAGTGAGTGCCGTTTGAAGTAAAATCGTCGACTTTCCAATCCCTGGATCTCCCCCGATTAAAATAAGAGAACCATCGACAATCCCACCACCAAGTACTCTGTCAAACTCGCCACTTTTCGTTTTTGTACGCGGTGACTCTTTTTTCGTCACACGTGATAACTGGGTCGCACGTGTTTTTTCATCGGTCACTTTACCGAGTGTGCCGCGTCCAGATGCTTTCGTTTCTTTATGTACAAGCGACTCTTCCATTTGGTTCCATGCCCCACAGTTTGGACATCGACCGTACCATTTTGGAGATTCGAATCCGCATGCTAAACATTCAAATACTGTTTTTGTTTTTGCCATTTGTAAACGTTAACCTCCTCGGTTTAATTACTCACTATTATATAATTTTCTAAACAATTATGAAAGTACCGTACATATGATATAAAAGGGTTTAGAGCATTATAACAAGCTCTAAACCCTCGACATCTATTTATGCATTTTCAGTTGTCTTTTCAAGCGATCCTGTGTCGACTTTAAATGCGTCGTCTTTATAATCGACAGACACCGTTTTACCTACTAAGTCTTGTCCACTTAATATCGCTTCACTTAACGTGTCTTCAATATTCTTTTGAATACTTCTATTTAATGGTCGCGCACCAAATTCTTTGTCGTACCCGTCATCGACGAGTGCTTTTACTGCGCTGTCTGTTAATTCAACTTGAATGTCACGGTCTTTTAGACGCGCATTTAAGTCTTTAATCATAAGAGAAACGATTTCTTCTAGATGTTCTTTTTCTAAGCTGTGGAATACGATGATATCGTCGACACGGTTTATGAATTCTGGTCTAAACGTGTTTTTAAGTTCTTTCATCATCGTATTGCGAATTGTTTCGTAGTCTTCTGAAGCTTCTTGAGAGCCGAATCCTACGAATTTGTTGTCTCGTAACTCAGTCGCTCCGACGTTAGATGTCATGACGATGACTGTATTTCTAAAGTCGACTGTACGACCTGTTGAATCTGTAAGACGTCCGTCATCTAACACTTGAAGTAACATATTAAATACGTCTGGGTGTGCTTTTTCAATTTCATCGAATAAGATGAGTGAATATGGTTTTCTACGCACGCGTTCTGTTAATTGACCACCGTCGTCATATCCAACATATCCTGGAGGTGAACCGACGAGTCTAGAAACGCTATGTTTTTCCATATATTCAGACATATCGATACGAATCATCGCGTCATCTTCACCGAAAAGTGCTTCAGACAGTGCTTTTGCAAGCTCTGTTTTACCGACACCTGTCGGTCCTAAAAAGATGAAACTACCGATTGGGCGTTCAGGATTTTTAAGCCCTGCACGTGCACGGCGTACTGCTTTAGAAATTGATTCTACCGCTTCATTTTGACCGATGACTCTGTCGTGTAGAATTTTCTCTAAGTTTAACAGTCGCTCTGACTCTTCTTCTGCAATTTTTTGCAGTGGAATGCCCGTCATTTTTGAAATGACAAGTTCAATGTCTTCGCGCGTTACTTTTTGTTTGTCTGACGATTGCGCGTTCTTCCAGTCGTTTTCTAACTGTTGAAGCTTCTCTTCGATTTTCGTTTGGTCATCGCGGTATTTCGCTGCTACTTCAAATTCTTGAGATTGTACAGCTGCGTTTTTCTCTTGTTTTACTTTTTCTAGCTGATCTTCTAAATCTTTTAAATCTGGTGGTGACATATGTGATTTTAAACGCACTTTTGAAGATGCTTCATCGATTAAGTCAATTGCTTTATCTGGTAAGAAACGATCTTGAACGTAGCGGTTTGACATAACCGCTGCTGCTTCGAGTGCTTCATCAGTAATTGTCACACTGTGATGCGCTTCGTAACGGTCACGTAGTCCTTTTAAAATTAAAATAGTGTCCTCAACTGACGGTTCGTCGACCATTACAGGTTGGAAACGACGTTCGAGTGCTGCGTCTTTTTCGATATATTTACGATATTCTTCTAACGTTGTCGCACCGATGACTTGAACTTCTCCTCTAGATAGAGACGGTTTTAAAATGTTAGATGCATCTACTGAACCTTCCGCACCACCTGCTCCGATTAACGTATGCATTTCATCGATAAATAAAATTACGTTTCCTGATTTTTTAATTTCATCGACGACTTTTTTCATGCGTTCTTCGAATTCACCGCGGTACTTAGTACCTGCAACGACTGTACCCATATCGAGCATCATGACGCGTTTATCTTTTAACGTTGACGGTACTTCGTTTTTAACGATTTTTTGCGCAAGTCCTTCCGCGACAGCCGTTTTACCGACCCCTGGCTCACCGATTAATACCGGATTGTTTTTTGTACGGCGTGATAACACCTCGATGACTCGTGTAATTTCATCTGATCGACCGATGACTGGATCTAAACGCCCATCTTCTGCTTTTTTAGTTAAATTTGTCGCAAGACCGTCAAGTGTTGGCGTATCTGTTTCAGGTTTTGCTTCTTGTGACTTATACATCTGCGGGTTCCCGAGCATTCGAATGACCATCGCTCGTGCGCGCGTGATGTTTAAACCGAGAGAAGATAAAACGCGTGCTGCGATACCTTCACTTTCACGTATTAACCCGAGTAATAAATGCTCTGTTCCAACGAAATTATGGTGTAGTTTTCGTGCTTCATCCATAGATAATTCGATGACGCGTTTTGCACGCGGTGTGTATTGAAGGTTGACTGGCGTTTCTGTACCCTCTGTCACGAATTTACTAATTTCTTTTTCTATTAATGGTTCTGTAATATCAAAAGCTTGTAAAACTTTTGCTGCGATACCTTCTTGTTCTCGCACGAGACCAAGTAGTAAGTGCTCTGTTCCTATATTTGAATGTTTTAAGCGAATCGCTTCTTCTTGTGCATACGCTAATACGCGTTGTGCACGTTCAGTTAATTTACCAAATAACATAGATTAAATACCTCCTAAGCGCCGTTTTAAAATTGTGGCACGCGCTTTATTTTCTGCTGCATCGATATATGCGGGTTCTACCGACTCTATATTTTGACGTATAAATGCACGTTGTATTTGATTTAATATCGTTTGAAATTCAAAGTTTTCGATTTCTAAAATTCCCATATCGACGCCATATTTTAAATGACTTAAATGCATTGCTGCTTCTTCTAATGACATTTGCTCTGCATACTTTAATAATCCATATGATCGAAATACAGTATCTCTCACTGTCAACGCACGATTTTGATAGAACCAATCTCTCATTCGAGTTTCTTCAAATATAATTTGTTCTTTAATTTCCTCGAGATGATGGATAATCTCTAACTCACTTAAACCTAACGTAACTTGGTTCGAAAGTTGATAAACATCTCCAACTGGATGTGTCCCTTCTCCGTATATACCACGAAGCGTGTATCCCATACGCGTGAGGACGTCACGTAGACGTTTAATTCGTTTGTTTCTCGTTAAGGCTGGTAAGTGAAGCATCACAGACGCACGAAGTCCCGTTCCAACATTCGTCGGACACGCCGTCTTATATCCGTACTGACGATCGAATTGATACGTTAAATCTTTTTCTAGCGCATCATCAATGTCAGATGCCACCTCATACAGTTCTTCAAGCGAACGTCCGACATTTACAACTTGAATACGAATATGATCCTCTTCTCCGATCATAATCGACGTCGTTTCATCTTCACTGACAATCAGTGTCACACCACGATTTTTAAACAGTTTACTGATTAAAAACTTTTCGTTCATTAGTTCTTTTTCGATATCCGTTAACTCATTCATGTGTATGACGTTAAACTCCGGATAGTCTGTTGTAATCGTCTCTATAATCGGTGCGTACTCTTTGTCATCCTTAATAAGATGCGGATAATTTAAGCCTTCGACATTACGCGCAAGGCGAATGCGAGACGACATTTCAATCGGTGGATGTGTGCTGTTATTCAGCCAGGGGCTCGTCTTCACCATTACCACCCTCCTTTAACGCTTTGATTTCATCTCTCACAACTGCAGCTTCTTCAAACGCTTGCGTTTTAATCAGTACGTTTAACTTTTCTTCGAGTCTTTCGATTTTTTCTTCTTGTTTTAAATATAATTCGTACGATTTCGGCACTTTACCGACGTGACGATCTTTTAAATGTTGTACACGGTTAATCATCTGGTGAATATCACTTCCAAATGTTTCATAACAGTGTTCACATCCGAATCGACCCATGTCGACGATTGTTTTTAATGTAGATCCACAGTGATGACACGTTCTCATTTCAGATTGTGCGTGTAACATAAAATTATTTAAGTGATTGTGGTCTTGGTCTTCAACGCTTTGATTAAATAATTCATGCGCGCACTCTTGGCATAAAAATAGTTCGTTTTTATGTTCGTTTTGACTGACCGCCACATGAATCATCGCCTCACGTTTAAGACATCTTTCACACCGCATTCAATCACTCCTCGTATAATATTGCTTCAATAATGTTGCGCATAATATGTGCGCGTAATATATCTCGTTCAGGTAAATCGATTAATAGCGTCTCTCTTAAAATAATGCGATCCATAATACGTGCTTCGTTATATGTAATCACTTCTCGGTCATACATAGACTGTATTAAATGTTGCGCATTGATTTGAGAGAGTCTATCCCCAATTAACCCAAGTATATGTTCTAAATAGTCTGCTTTAGCGTGAGTTTCAATTTTAGTAATTCTAATGTACCCACCGCCACCACGTTTACTTTCAACGATATAACCAAGTTCGTTTGTAAAACGTGTTTTAATGACATAGTTTAGTTGCGACGGAACACAATCGAATTTCTCAGCGATTTGCGCACGTTTAATTTCAACGCGCTCATTATGAGACTCCTCAATTTTTTGTTTCAGATAAGCCTCGATAATATCCGACATATTTCGCATAGAACCACCTCTTTTGACCTTCTTTGACTATAGTATAACCTATTTGACCTATTTTAATCAATTTGGATGCTTATCCATATGTTTTAATTCATCTTTCAAATCATTGAACATTCTTTACATACAATATACACAACAGTTATAATAATGGAATAACGTCATAAATTTTATAGAGGTGTGTTATATGAACATAGTATGGGGAATTATCGGTATAGCAGTTACGTTCTTCTTAGCGTGGATTGCAAGTTCTGATAAAAAACTCGCATTTAAAAAGTGGAAACAAATACTGTTACTACTCGCATTACAATTCGCATTTGCCTTTTTAATTCTATCTACAGGTGGCGGACGTAAAGTAGTCGATGGGCTCGCGTTTGGATTCGGTAAATTACTTGAATATGCAGGCGTCGGTACGAGCTTCGTATTCGGACCGTTACTCGTTGACGCAAATGGTGAAGGACAATTTGTATTCTTCTTTAACGTATTAATTCCTATCATCGTAGTTTCGGCATTAATCGGTATTTTACAATACTTTAAAATCTTACCAGCAATCATCCACGGCTTAGGATGGATTTTATCAAAAATTACTGGTATGCCATTTATTGAGTCTTATAACGGTGCAGCTTCGATGTTCCTTGGACAATCAGAAGTATTCGTTTCATTAAAAAACCAAGTACCTTTACTTGGCGAACAACGTCTGTATACACTCGCAGCGCAAGCGATGAGTTCTATTTCTCTATCGATGGTTGCAGCATACATGACACTATTACAACCAGAGTACGTCATCACGGCAATTGTGCTGAACTTATTCAGCGTTTACATCATCATACATATTATTAACCCGTATGATGTACCTGAGGAAGAAAACTATACTGCATCAGAGTCTAACCCTGACCAAGGGAAGTCATTCTTCCAAATTTTAAGTGACTACATTTTACAAGGTGCTTTAATCGCGGTTATCGTAGCAGCGATGCTGATCGCATTTAACGCGCTTATCGCAATCTTAAATAACTTATTCTTAGCGATTCCTGGATCGGTATTTACGTTCCAAGATATACTCGGTTACATCTTAATGCCACTTGCTGTATTAATTGGTGTGCCAGTTGCTGAAGCGCATGAAGTTGGTATTTTAATGGCAACAAAACTCGTTACAAACGAATTCGTTGCGATGGAAAACTTACAAGCAATTAAAGATACTTTTGGACCTCGTACTCAAGCAATGGTTTCAGTATTCTTAGTTTCGTTCGCTAACTTCGGTTCGATCGGAATTATCGTAGGTACTGTTAAAGGTATCCACGCAAAATCTGGTGACCTTATTGCGAAATTCGGTTTAAAACTTGTATACGGTGCGTCTCTCGTATCTGTATTAAGTGCAGTTATCGTTGGATTCTTTGTAAGATAAATAGATAAGGTATGTCTTTAGACATACCTTTTTCTTATATATAAATTTAATCGAGGTGAAAAGAATGATTTCAGTAACAGAAAACCCATCAGGAAAAACATATGAGGCTTTACTCGACTTTTTATTTGAGACGTGCGATACGTTTCAACTCGTCGTGCGTACAGATATTTTAAAGTACGAACATGCATTTCAAGATTTAAACGAATGGTTTGGGGACTCATTTATAGAAGTGCTAGAACAACATGAATGGCCATCGACAAACCTTTTCGATGACACCGCAAAAGTGTATTACTTTAAGACGACGTCTGAAGCAAAAGATAAGCTACTCGAACGCTCGAATAGTTTATATGACTGGAGTTTACCGGACTCTCCTGAAGACTTATGTTTTTTTAAAGACGATGAGGCATATTTAAGTGTCTCTTCTGAACTAGAAGAAATTTACTTATATCCAACTTCTGATGAAGAAGTTGCTAAAATTAAAAACATCGATGGATTAAAAACGGTTGAGATCTCATTTTAAATCAAAAAAGTCCTCTTCTTTAAGAAGAGGACATTTTGATTACCAGCTTGATTTTTTAACGCCAGGGATTTGGCCTTTATGTGCAAGTTCACGGAATTTAATACGTGATACTCCAAATTTTCTAAGTACACCGTGCGGACGCCCTGTCACTTCACAACGATTAACGAGTCGTGTTGGTGATGCGTCTCTCGGTAATTTTTTAAGACCTTCGTAGTCTTTATTTTTCTTCATTTCTTCTCGAATTGCGCGATACTTTTCTACAGTTGCTTCGCGCTGTTTGTTTCTAGCTATTTTAGATTTTTTAGCCATACAATCCTCCTATATCGTAATTGTTACGTTTTATAATTATAGCACGTCTTTTAAAAAATTCAAATTTATTTATTTATTTTATTTGAAAATGATATAATAATACATACTAATTTTAAGGGGAAATCTCAATGTCTATTAGAACAACATTCGCTTTATTAACAGGTCGCATAACGAAGCTACTCCTTACAACATTTACTGGTGGTGGTTCTAGCCTCCCAGGTAAAATAGCACTTAAAATCTCTCCAAATATAATTAAAGATATCTCACAACATTATGACGTTATCATCATTACTGGAACGAATGGAAAGACATTGACGACACGTTTAATCACAAACATTTTTAAGAAAAAATATAATACGATCGTGTCTAACATACAAGGCAGTAATATGGTTCAAGGGATAGCTGGTGCTTTCATCGAACATAAAAATCGTACAGATGAAAAGAAATTTGCTATTTTAGAAGTCGATGAAGGAACTCTAAATAAAGTCGTTGAAGACTTAAACCCAAAGTACATAATCCATACAAATCTATTTTTAGACCAAGCAGATCGCTATGGTGACGTTACGAAAACATATGAGTTACTCGTAAACGCTGCTAAAAAAGTACCGGATGCGATACTGTTACAAAACGGAGATTTACCGTTATTTAATACGGTAGAGTTACCGAACGAACGAAAATTTTTCGGTGTAGATACACCTGTTCACCCACCAAAATCTCAGCATCATTGCCCGAAATGTGGTGGCACACTATCTTATAAAACATATACGTACTCTGGACAAGGAAACTATTACTGTAAATCAGGTAATTTTAAGCGACCAATACTCGACTACAAAGTCACAGATATTATAAAGCTTTCAGAAGAGTCGTCTACTTTTCGTATGGACGATGCGACGTTTAAAATCCCAGTCGCTGGTTTATACAACATCTATAACGCACTTGCTGCGTATAGTGTCGCTAAAGAATATGATATTAATAACGAGGATATTAAATCTGCGCTACTTGAGACAGAACGTGTATTTGGCCGACAAGAACGCATTAATATATACGGTCACACAGCAACATTAAACGTTGTTAAAAACCCTGTCGGTTTAAACCAAGTCCTAACTCTAATCGAAGCAGTTGAAGAGCCAATGACACTCGTTGCGCTCTTAAACAACCGTCCCGCGGACGGGGTAGATGTGAGTTGGTTACGTGATGGTAACTTCGAATCATTACTTAGTCAAAACATTACGACAATTAAAACTGGTGGGATAAGTAAAGAAGTTATGACTGAACGTTTAGTTGAAGCAGGTTTTAACCCTCACATAATTAAAAAGTATGACAATCTAGAAAAAATCGTCGAAGATTTAAAGCACGCGAGTACAGATAACATTCAAATTATCGCGAGTTATACTGCAATGCTTGAGTTTAGAAAAGTATTAAAAGATAAAAAAATCATCTAGCACAAAACCGTTCATTACGAACGGTTTTTTTGCATAAAAAAAGACAGCCGTTACCGACTGTCGAACGATGGGCCTAGGTAGATTCGAACTACCGACCTCACG
>NZ_KV820884.1:30021-34898 GCF_001815515.1 Nosocomiicoccus sp. HMSC059G07 | reverse complement strand
GCAAGGTGGTGTTCTACCACTGAACTACTTCCGCAGATGATTTACTTTTAAAATTAAAAAAAAAATGGAGAATGGCGGGCTCGAACCACCGACCCCTTGCTTGTCGAGCAAGTGCTCTCCCAACTGAGCTAATCCTCCATGACACAACACTATACATATTACAATGAATTTTAATAACCGTCAAGTGTTTTTTATAAATAGCTATAAAGAGAACATCCACCGATAATTATCGGCGGATGTTTCCTAATTACTTACTCTGTCTCATATAAGGGAATAATAGAACGTCGCGAATCGATGATGCGTTCGTTAACAGCATTACGAGACGATCGATTCCTATTCCTAAGCCACCTGTTGGTGGGAGTCCATATTCTAATGCTTTGATGAAGTCTTCATCCATTTCATGTGCTTCATCGTTCCCGCTTTTCGCTTCGTCGACTTGCATTTGGAATCTTTCTCTTTGATCGATTGGATCGTTTAACTCTGTGAACGCGTTCGCGTGTTCACGTCCGACGATAAATAACTCGAAGCGGTCAGTGAATCTTTCATCTTCTGGGTTTTTCTTAGATAACGGTGACACTTCTACTGGGTGACCGTAAACAAATGTTGGTTGATGTAGGTGTTCTTCTACTTTTTGTTCAAAGAATTCGTTTAATACGTGACCAAACGTACTATGGAATTTATCGACTTCAACACCGTGTTCTTTTGCAAGCGCGAGTGCTTCTTCGTCTGACATTTGTTCAAAGAAGTCTACTCCTGTATACTCTTTAACAATTTCAGCCATGTGGACTCTGCGCCAACCTGGTGAAAGATCGATTTCTTCTCCTTCGTATTCTACGACTGAAGAACCGAGTACTTCTTTCGCTACGTGTGCGACTAAGTTTTCAGTTAAGTCCATAATATCTTCGTAGTCTGCGTATGCTTCGTATAATTCAAGCATCGTAAACTCAGGGTTATGACGCGTTGATACCCCTTCGTTACGGAATACACGACCGATTTCGTACACTTTGTCGAGCCCTCCAACGACGAGACGTTTTAAGTGAAGCTCTAACGCAATACGCATATATAAATCAACGTCTAATGCATTATGGTGCGTAATAAACGGACGTGCCTGCGCACCACCAGCGATCGCATGCATCATCGGTGTTTCAACTTCTAAGAAGCCTTCACCGTCTAAATATTTTCTGATCTCGGTAATGATTTTACTACGTAAAATGAAACGCACTTTAGACTCTTCGTTTGTCAGTAAATCTAAGTAACGTTTTCTATAACGCTCTTCAACGTCTTTCAGTCCGTGGTGTTTGTCTGGTAATGGACGTAATGCTTTAGATAAATGTACATACTCCGTCGCTTTTACAGATAATTCACCTGTGTTTGTCTTAAACATAACACCTTCAACACCGACGATATCACCTAAGTCTGTTTGATTCCAAACGTCGAACGTGTCTTCACCAATTTGGTCTTTACGCACGTAAATTTGAATTTGTCCATCGATATCTTGAATGTGCGCAAATCCTGCTTTACCTTTACCACGTTTTGTCATCACGCGCCCTGCGATACGCACTTTAGACTCTGTTTCTTTTTCTGCTAATTCTTCTTTAGAAAACTCGTCCCAATTTTCGACTAATTCTTTAGACGTAGCATCTACAATAAATTTTTGTCCAAATGGGTCGAGTCCTTTTTCACGAAGTTCGTTCATTTTATTTAGACGAACTTCAATTTGGTCGTTAATTTCTTCACTCATTGATATGTCTCCTTATACAAGTATTTCTGTTTGTTTATTGTCACGTAATTCCATGTCTCGTTTAAATTGTGTTAAAAGTTGAATGAGATCTCTTCGTGTTTTCACTGTATTAATTTGCCTGCGAACTTGTCCGCCACCTTTAACGTTTCGCAAATACCACGACGCATGTTTCCTCATTTCCATAATAGCAGTTTTCTCACCTTTTAAGTCGATTAAACGATCCATATGTAGTGTGAGTACGTCGATTTTCTCATCTAAACTCGGTTCATCGAGTAATTCACCAGTTTCTAAATAATGAACGGTTCTGTATATAATCCAAGGATTCCCTTGTGCGGCACGGCCAATCATCACAGCATCAACACCTGTTTCGTCGAGCATCTTTTTAGCGAGTTCTGGAGTTGTAACGTCTCCATTACCAATTACTGGTATGTTCACCGCTTCTTTTACTTGTCGAATGACGTCCCAGTTCGCTTTTCCTTCGTACATTTGTACGCGTGTACGTCCGTGAATTGCAATTGCAGCAGCGCCCGCTCGTTCAGCGGCTTTCGCATTTTCAACTGCGTAGATGTGTTCTTCATCCCAACCGATACGCATTTTACAAGTGACAGGCTTTTCAACCGCTTCTACAACAGCACTTACCATTTCGTATATCTTATCTGGATCGAGTAACCACCTCGCACCCGCTTCACAGCGGATGACCTTATTCACTGGGCATCCCATATTAATATCTATAATATCAGCGTTCGTATGTTTGTCGACATATTTTGCCGCTTCAACTAAAGTGTCTTTTTCACCACCGAATATTTGAAGTGACATTGGGTGCTCTGTCTCGTCCACCTCGAGCATTTTTAACGTGCGTTTATTGTTAGTGATCAGTGCTTTGTCGCTGATCATTTCAGCACATACCATTCCAGCACCAAACTCTTTGACTGTCTTTCTAAACGCGACGTTGGAAATCCCTGCCATTGGCGCAAGTACAACGCGGTTTGGGATTTCTACATTCCCAATTTTAAACATCCGTGTCACCGTTTAGTTCTTCTAACAGCTCTTTGACAGTTTTATTAAATGTCGGATGTACTGCATTCGGTGCGATTTCGTTGAACGGTTCTAACACGAACTTGCGTAGATGCATTTCTTCGTGTGGGACGATTAAATTATCGATGTCGATTTCTAAATCTTCATACATGAGTACATCGATATCAATCACTCGAGGTCCCCATACTTCTTCACGTACGCGACCGAGTTGACTCTCTACATATAAACAAAACTCTAGTAGCTCGATCGGTTCAAGGTCTGTTTCAACTTCAACAACCATATTTAAAAAATCTGGTTGATCAGTTTTACCATACGGTGCAGTCTCATATATAGATGATTGTTTCGTGACATCACAATCTTTTCCACTATCTAGTAATTGAATCGCTCGATTTAAGTTTTCAAGGCGCTCTCCAATGTTTGCGCCTAGTCCGAGATACGCTTTAGCTTTCATTATTTAACCTCTCTATTTAACGTCACACTCACATCTTTGTAGTTGCCATCGATTGGTGGACTCGGTTTTGTGATTGTAACCTCGATTTTCTTCACAACTGGATAGTCATTTGTTAGTTTCTCTATTATTTTATGTCCTAGATGCTCGAGTAAGTTCACTGGTGGGCCCTGAATGATTGCTTCAACAGTTTCGTACACTTCTGCGTAGTTAATCGTGTCGTTCACGTCATCAGAAACTCCAGCTTCTGTTAAGTCTGTATATAGCAACACATCGACGATAAAGTACTGCCCGATATCTCTTTCAGCTTGTAACACTCCGTGATAAGCATAAAGTCGAATGCCATTTACTCTTATAATATCCATTTAATTCCCTCTTAACTTCATATAAACGTCACTAATATCGCGATTCATTTTTACATTGTGAACGCGTACCGCGTCTACACCGTGATTTATACCGATAACAGTTGTTGCTGCAGTACCCGCATCGCGGTCTTTTGGTCCTCTATCGTCTTCGATAAGTTCTTTAATCATTCGTTTACGACTCGTTCCGAGTAGAACTTTATAGCCTAAATCGACGAGTTTGTGTAAGTTTTTCATCACTTTAATTTCTTCGTCTCGTGATTTTACAAATCCAACGCCTGGATCTAACCAGATGTTTTCATCTTTGATGTTATACTTCTTACAAAGTTCGACACTTTCTTTTAGCTCGGCAATCATAGCTTCGACGACGTCGTCGTATTTACCATGTTCGTTATTGTGCATTAAAATAATCGGCACGTTATATTCGCTGACGACTTCTAAGATCTTTTCATCGTACGTTCCACGCCACTGGTCGTTAATAATTGTAGCACCTGCTTCAATACTCGCTTTTGCGACTTCACTACGAAACGTGTCGACTGAAATATCGACACCTAAATTTAATTCGTGAATCGCTTCAACGACTGGGACGACGCGACGTATTTCTTCTTCTATAGAAATCGGCGTATATCCACCAGGACGTGTTGAATAGCCACCGACGTCGATAATATCAGCACCATCTTTTACCATTTGTTTTGCATGCTCGACCGCATTGTCAAGCTGATGAAATTCTCCACCATCACTAAAAGAATCTGGTGTCACATTTAATATCCCCATAATTTGTAGTCGCTTCACTGTTATCATCCTCGATACATAGAATACAAGTATTATACCATTTTTCCATCGTCTTTTTAACTTATAAATTCTTCGACGGTTTCTTATGTTAGAAGTAAGGGTATTCATATATTAACTATTAAATTGGAGGCGTTAAACATGTATGCGATTGCTGCAGATGAACCATTTAAACTAAGTGAAGGAAATAAGTTTTACAAAAAAGATTTCGAAAAACCAAAACTAAACGATAAAGACGTATTTGTTAAAGTAAAATCGATTGGTATGAATCCGGTCGACACAAAAACACGTCAAACTGAAATTAAACACCCACCGAGAATACTCGGGTACGATGCGGTAGGTGTTGTTGAAGATATTGGAAGTGAAGTAACGAGCTATAAAAAAGGAGACGTCGTTTTTTACTCCGGTCGTGCAGATGTCGACGGCTCGAACGCAACACATCAAGTGATGCATGAAGCGTATATCTCGCATGCACCTAAAAACGTATCGCTTAATGAAGCGG
>NZ_KV820884.1:0-29921 GCF_001815515.1 Nosocomiicoccus sp. HMSC059G07 | reverse complement strand
CACCTAAAAACGTATCGCTTAATGAAGCGGCAGGCTTTCCACTCACTAGTCTTACTGCGTCAGAAACTCTCTTTGAAGTGTTCAACATCAGTACAAACAAAGAAGACAATAAAGGTAAATCCATCCTTATTATTAACGGTGCAGGCGGTGTTGGAAGTATGGCGACACAAATTGCGAAACACTATGGCCTTACTGTCATTACGACTGCTTCAAAAGATGAAGCAAAAGAGTGGTCCAAATCACTCGGAGCAGATGTCGTATTAAACCATAAAAATGATTTACGCGATGAATTTAAAGCACATCATCTCGAAAACGTCGAATACGTATTTTGTACATTCGACACGGATTTATATTACGAAGTGATGATTGACCTCGTAAAACCACGCGGTCACATCGCAACAATTGTCGCATTTACTGAAAAACAAGATTTAAATCTATTAAAAGCAAAGAGCATTACATTTACACATGAATTTATGTTCACAAGAGCGCTACAAGATTTAGACGATCAATATCAGTACCACAGATATTTACGTGAAATCAGTCATCTGATTAGTGAAGGCGTTTATAAACCGACTGTCACAGAAGTCATGAAAGGATTATCAGTAGACAATATCTTTAAAGCACATGAAAAATTAGAAAATCACGAAGTTCATGGAAAACTCGTTATAGAAGTTGAAGAGTAAGAGTATAAGCATGTTTAAAAAATTATAAATTTGGAGTGATTACTATGTCACAATTTACTCAAGCACAAAATATAACTGAATTAGATAAAAAAATTAATGCTTATGTCGCGCGTGGATATGAGCCGAATGAATTAACTGTATTTACCGCTCAACCAGTTCCCGAACTTTTACAAAAATATAGTGGACTAAACGAAGCGATTATCACCGACGAGACGACAGATGCTTCTGTTTTTAAAGATTTTACCGATGAAGAACTCATCGAGGTTTCTAATTCACTCGATCAAGGCGAGTATTTGTTATTCATCTTTAATGAAGATGATAAAAATAAACAAGAAGTACCTGGAAAATTTGAACTACATGAAGAACAACTCGTCGCGAATAAACATACTGTTGACGCAGGCGAAGTAAATGTTAGAAAACGTGTAAAAACACGTGAAGAAGAAGTCGATGTACCGATTCAAAAAGATTCCGTCACTATCGAACGTCATAAGTTTGAAGAAGAGCCGTTATTATCAGAATACAATAACGCTGAAGACACTGACGACATCAACGTTACGCGTATACCAGTGACTCGAGAGCGTATTCGTATTATTAAAGAGCAAGTCGTTTCTGAAGAAATTGTTATTCGAAAAGAAGTGACAGAAGAAGTAAAACATATTAAAGACACCGTCCAATACGATGACATTGAAGTCGATAAGACTGGTGATAATTTGAATGTAACTGAGAGAGAAAAATAAGCACATAAAAAATCCCAGCAACTTAATGTTGCTGGGATTTATTTTTATTATTCAAAATTAAATAATGGTGTTGATAGATATCTTTCACCGTTTGATGGTAATACAGTAACGACTGTTTTTCCTTTACCTAATTTCTTCGCTTCTTCTAATGCCGCATATACTGCTGCACCTGAAGAAATACCACCAAGGATTCCTTCTTCTTTTGCAAGTTTTCTTGCATATTCGAATGCTGTTTCGTTTTCTACTTTTACAACTCCATCGTATACTTCAGTGTCTAACGTGTCTGGTACAAATCCTGCACCAAGTCCTTGTAGTTTATGTGGTCCTGATTCTCCACCTGAAAGTACTGGTGAGTCTGATGGTTCTAGTGCGTATACTTTTGTGTTTGGATTGTTTTCTTTTAGCACATGTCCAACACCTGTTACTGTACCACCTGTACCAACACCTGCAATGAATGCATCAATCGTGAGTTCAGCACTTTTTGCTTGTTCTACAAGTTCTGGCCCTGTAGTGTTTTCGTGAATTTTAGGGTTCGCAGGGTTTTCGAATTGTTGTGGCATGAAGTAACCATCTTTTTCAGCAAGTTCATTCGCTTTAGCAATTGCGCCTTTCATCCCTTCGGCACCTGGAGTAAGCACTAACTCTGCTCCGTATGCTTTTAGTAAATTACGACGTTCTTTACTCATCGTGTCAGGCATCACTAAAACTGCTTTGTACCCTTTACTCGCAGCAACCATCGCAAGACCAATTCCAGTGTTTCCACTTGTTGGCTCTACAATTGTTGTATCCTTCGTTAATTTTCCTGCTTCTTCAGCAGCTTCAATCATCGCAAGAGCGATACGATCTTTAACAGAAGAGCCTGGGTTCATGAATTCTAGTTTTACGTAAACATCTGCCATATTATCATCTGTTAATCTGTTTAATTTTACGAGTGGCGTATTACCAATCGCTTCAGTAATATTATTAAATACTTTGTTAGACATAAAATGTCCTCCTATTTTTATTTCATAGTAAGTAACTATGAATATAACACGGTAGGGATAGAATTACAAATGTGATGCTTAGTTGATGGTAGGATTTACTGGAAGTTACTGGTGGATTGGATTTTTCATCTTATAAAGTTTAATAATACACTTTTGCGTGGTTATATTTAACAAAAATTTTCGGGTTTTGTTAGATATCCGGATTTATTTAACATATTTCGCCCGTGGCGATCACTTTTTGTTAATTATATTTTTTTATCTAACAAAAACGGTGCTGAATCCCGGGAATTTGTTAATTATCTCGATATATCTAACAGATTCAGTAATTATCTGTTAAATAACCACATCGCTAGCGAGACGGAAGGCCCGTTCAGTTCTTAAAAGTGTAATAACGCTCTTTATCAAAATTTTATTTAACAAAAATATCCGGATATTGTTAAATATCTGATTTTATTTAACATATTTCGCCCGTGGCGATCACTTTTTGTTAATTATATTTTTTTATCTAACAAAAACGGTGCTGAATCCCGGGAATTTGTTAATTATCTCGATATATCTAACAGATTCGGTAATTATCTGTTAAATAACCTCATCGCTAGCGAGACGGAAGGCCTATTAAGTTCTTAAAAGTGTAATAACTCTCTTTATCAAAGTTTTATTTAACAAAAATATCCGGATATTGTTAGTTATCTGATTTTATTTAACATATTTCGCCCGTGGCGATCACTTTTTGTTAATTATATTTTTTTATCTAACAAAAACGGTGCTGAATCCCGGGAATTTGTTAATTATCTCGATATATCTAACAGATTCGAAGAATTTTTGTAAATTAAAACACAGCACAGCACAAAAAATCGCCCGGAAACACGAATCTGTTCGTATTTTCGGGCGTCACACAAATTACACACCGCGGTAGATGAACTACCTCATCCCGCACTATTCGAGGCAAATCCGGATATTCTCCGGCACGGCAATTTTATTCTTCTAGAAGTGCTTCGAGCTCTTCTTTTTCGATCCAAACATCGTTGCGACAGAAGTTACATACCGCTTCGCCCCACCGTCTTCTTCGATCATTTGTTTGATTTCGTCTTTTTCTAGTGATGCGATTGCGTTGATGAAACGCTCTTTACTACATGTACATTCGAATTCGACTGGCATTTCATCAAGCTTGCGCCATGAGTCGCCGAGTACTTCACCGACGATTTGTTCTGGTGTTAAATTGTCGTCGATCATTTGTGAAATTGGACGCATCTCGCTCGCGATTTTTTCTAGACATGTAATCGTCTCTTCGCTTGCTGCTGGTAGTACTTGAATGACGAGTCCACCTGCTGCTTTGACAGTGTTATCTGGATTAACGAGTACACCGAGTGCAACGATTGATGGGACTTGTTCTGAGTGATAGAAGTAATAAGAGAAGTCTTCACCGAGTTCTCCTGAAATAAGTTCAACTGAACCGACAAAGTTGTCTTTAAGTCCGATATCTTTTGCGACTCTTAAATACCCGTTCGTACCAACTGCACGACTCACGTCGAGTTTCCCTTGAGCGTTTAAGTCAAAGTGTACGTCTGGGTGTTGCACGTATCCACGTACGTGACCGTTCGCATCTGCGTCTGTCACGATTGCACCGATCGGTCCGCCACCTTCTACTGTGACTGTGACTTTATCTTTTCCTTTTAACATTGCACCTAATACTACAGTTGCTGTCATTGTACGACCTAACGCTGCAGCTGCTGTTGGGTATGCTTTATGACGATTTACAGCTTCATTTACTGTATCTGTTGTATCTAGTGAAAAAATTCTTACTTCATCGTTTAAACCTAATCCACGTATTAACTTATCTGCCATGTTTATTTCCTCCATAATAAAAGTCGCCTAACTCGAGGCGACTTTTAGTTATTTGTTATCTCTATCGTCTTGTACGTCACGTTGTTCGTTTGGACCTTTTGGATCCACGTCTTCTGTAACGTCTTCGTCTTCTGTCATTTCTGGACGAGAAACTTCTTCCTCGTTATCAGATACGTCTTCATGACGTTGTAACTTTTCTTTGATTTCTTCGTATGAATGACCAACTTTTTCATCATCTTCAGTATCTTCTTCTAGATGACTATCATCATACTTACGTTCAGGTAATTTTCCGTCGTGGAATAACCCTTCTATTTGTTCGCGGTCTAACGTCTCTTCGACGAGTAACGTTTCCGCAATTAATGTTAATTGTTCTTGATGCGTCGTTAAGATTTCGTGACATCTTTCGTACGCTTCTTTAACAATCTTTTGAACTTCTAAGTCAATTTCATAAGCAAATTTATCTGAGTAACTCTTCTCGTGACCCATTTCTTTACCTAAGAATACTTGACCGCCTGTTTCACCAAATTGGATTGGCCCAAGTTTTTCACTCATACCAAATTCCATTACCATTTTTCTAGCGAGACTTGTCGTTCTTTGGAAGTCGTTATGTGCACCTGTTGATGCTTCACCAAACGTAACTTCTTCTGCAACACGTCCACCGAGTAATCCAACGATTCGGTCTTGAAGCTCTGGTTTTGTCATAAAGTAGCGATCTTCTTTAGGAAGCATCACGGCATATCCGCCTGCTTGACCACGCGGAACAATCGTAACTTTGTGAACTGTTTCTGCTTCGTCTAACACCATACCGATTACTGTATGTCCAGCTTCGTGGAACGCAACGATACGACGTTCTTTTTCACTCATAACGCGAGATTTCTTAGCAGGACCTGCGATTACGCGGTCTGTCGCTTCGTCTACGTCTCGCATGTCAATCGTATTTTTACCCGCACGAGTCGCAACAAGTGCTGCTTCGTTTAGTAAGTTTTCTAAATCTGCACCTGAGAATCCAGGCGTACGTTGTGCGATTGCTTTTAAGTCGACTGTTTCGTCTAACGGCTTGTTACGTGAGTGTACTTTAAGTACAGCTTCACGGCCTTTTACGTCAGGTAATCCGACTTGAATTTGTCTATCAAAACGACCAGGACGTAATAATGCCGGGTCTAAAATATCTGCACGGTTTGTTGCAGCGATCATAATAATACCTTCGTTGCCTGCAAACCCGTCCATTTCTACGAGTAATTGGTTGAGTGTTTGTTCACGCTCATCGTGTCCACCACCGACACCTGCACCACGTTGACGACCGACAGCATCGATTTCGTCAATAAAGATAATACATGGTGAATTTTTCTTTGCTTGTTCGAATAAGTCACGTACACGTGACGCACCAACACCGACGAACATCTCTACGAAATCAGAACCTGAAATCGAGAAGAATGGAACGCCTGCTTCACCTGCTACTGCACGTGCAATTAATGTTTTACCTGTACCTGGAGGTCCGGTTAATAGTACCCCTTTCGGAATACGCGCACCCATTTTATCGAATTTGCGGTGATCTTTTAAGAAGTCCACAACCTCGATAAGTTCTGCTTTTTCTTCATCTGCTCCGGCAACATCTGTAAAGCGTGTTTTTGATTTCGTGTTATCAAATTGCTTCGCCTTACTTTTACCGAAGTTCATCATGCGGTTTCCACCGCCACCTTGTGCATTAGACATTAAGAATAAGAAGAAGAATAGAATCACAAGTAGCGGTATGAACGTAAATAACATTCCTGTCCACGGGCTTTGTTCTTTTGCTGGTTCAACGTTAAATTTAAGGTCGTTGTCTTTCTTAGCTGTTTCTAAAATTGAATCTAAATCTCCAGTTGCATTATAAGGAATCACTGTATGGAATGATTCATGATCTTCCTGATCTTTTAGTTTACCTTTAACAAGATACACATTATTTTCAGGCTGAATCGTCATTTTTTCTATATTTTGATTTTCTAAAGCTTCGATAAATGGTTTGTACTGCAGCTCTTTATCTGCTTGAGTGCCGCCATTTAAGCTTTGGAATATACCGAATAATATTACTGCTAGAATTGCTAAAAGCAATATATTACGGCCAGTATTTTTAGGCATCCGTAATCCTCCGTTTCTATTACACTAAAAGAAATATTAACAAAATTAACATATATTATCTACTGTTATGCATTAGTTATATAGTTCTGGTTTTAGTAAACCGATATATGGCAAGTTACGATAGTTTTCATTGAAATCTAGTCCGTAACCGACGACGAATCCTTCAGGAATTGTCGTACCGATATATTTAACGTCGACTTCTAGTTTACGTTCAGGTACTGGCTTATCTAAAAGCGTAACAACTTCAACACTCTCAGCTTTTCTAGAACGTAAAAAGTCAATGATATAGTTAAGAGTCGCACCTGTTTCGACGATATCTTCTACAATTACGACGTGACGCCCTTCAATTGACGTCGATAAGTCTTTCAGTATCTTTACTTCTCCTGTCGATTTTGTTCCGACGTAACTCGACACGTCCATAAAGTCCATTTCTAAGTGTGTATCGACGTACTTTACGAGGTCTCCCATAAACATGATCGAGCCTTTTAATAGCGCCACAAAAACCGGATTTTTACCATCGTAATCACGTGTTAACTCAGAAGCAAGTCGTTTCGTAATTTCTTTAATATCTTCTTCGCTAAAAAGTATTTCATCAATATCATTTCTAAGCGTCATAATATAACTCCTCAACATGTAAGTCTATTTTAAAATTGCTTAATAGTTCTATTATATTATAAATATTACCTACCGCAACAATTGTACCGGTGTCATCGACAATAATCGGCATCGTTTTTCGCTTTTCATGACTAATTTTTTTGTCGATAAAAAGCCGATTCACTTTTTTAGTACCGACGTTCGGTATCGCCACACGGTCACCTGGTTGAAACGTGCGAACGGTTAAGTTCGGCGAACCATCAACTGTAATTTTATAACCATTAAAATAGTACGTGCCAGCGTCATCAATCGTCATCTCTTCATCGAACATTCGGTCACTTATGACGTAGCAATCGTCATAACTACAGACGAAACTTTGTTCACCAACTGGCAATTCAAATTGACTCGTGTCACTCTGTAACAACCGAATCATTTCTTCACTATACGCTCTGCCGACGTTTAACCAGCGATTTAAGATATATACTTTTAATATGTGACTACACGCGTTAAACTTCTTTCGGCTAACAGTCTTATCTTTAAGAAAGCTTTCAGCCTCTTGTTTAAAATATTGCGTCATTTCGTTGTAATCTTCTTTAAATTGCGCCAAATTTTCTAAATGCAGCTCGTCATGCTGTTCGATATTTGGTAACACTTCGTGACGGATATAATTTCTCGTATAGTCGTTCGTGTCGTTT
The DNA here is from genome assembly GCF_001815515.1 of Nosocomiicoccus sp. HMSC059G07. NCBI lineage: Bacteria > Bacillati > Bacillota > Bacilli > Caryophanales > Staphylococcaceae > Nosocomiicoccus > Nosocomiicoccus sp. HMSC059G07. The sequence goes on along the minus strand of NZ_KV820884.1, from coordinate 22,266 downwards.
GTATGATCTTCAAAATATTCAAGACGATGTTCATGTGCATACTGTTCGATTTCTTGTAAACGAACACTCATCATCGGTCGAAGTACTTTACCGAACTGAGACGGAATACCAATGCCTTTTAAATGGCGACCAGTTAATAACTCAAACATAATCGTTTCAAAGTCATCATCTTTATGATGCGCCGTTAAACAGTAATCGATGTCGTATTCGTTTAACATGTCATAAAAGAACGCATATCGTAAGTCTCGCCCTTTTCGCTGTGAAAACTTGTCTAAATTTAATGTCGTCGATAAAAATACATATCCGTCACTATCCGCCATTTTTCGTAACGCTTGTTCTTCACCGATAGAGGCCTCTCGACTCCCGTGGTTAACGTGTAATATATATAACTCTCGATATGTATCTCTATAACGCGTTGTCAATAAATGATATAAAACCGTCGAGTCTATACCACCCGATAACGCTATGGCGATATTGTCTGACGGCGTCCAAGTGACGTTTAATTTGATCATTCACTTCACCCTATAAGGATAAAAAAGGCTAGAAAATTCCAGCCTTTTTACTTCTATTTATTAACGTCCGCCGCGACGTGCGTCCGCTTGTCTTTTAATTGAACTCATACGCTCTTCACTATCTTTTAAGAAGTTTGAGAGTTTCTTTTCAAAGTCTTCTGGAGACTGTGCTCTACGTTGCTTTTTTGGTTTCTCTGCTTGTTTAATAGATAAAGAAATCTTTCCATCATCACCAACAGATAATACTTTTACTTCGACTTCATCGTTTACTTTAAGGTGATCATTAATATCCTCAACGAATTTGTTTGCAACCTCACTAATGTGTACGAGACCACTCTTTCCATTCGGTAATTCAACAAATGCTCCGAACGGTTTAACTCCTGTGACTTTTCCGACGAGTTTTTCGCCAACTTCAACTGACATGAACTTAAATTTCCTCCTGAATAGTGTAGTAATGTTTATTTATCATAACATTAAATGCGACAATAATCACTTTTATTACTCTTTTGACTCTGAATCTTCGTTTTCATTTGTTTGTGTTTCTGTTTGAGTCGATTCTTTTTTAGATTCTGGTAACGAGAAAATCAGTTCTCCGCTACCAGACATAAAGAAATCTCCACGGGCAATACGACGAATATAATTTTCATCATTTAGTTGAATAATCTCTTGTTCAAGTTCTGCACGCTTCTCTTGTTTTTCTTCTAACACGAGTTCTGTTTCACGTACTTCGTCTTTTAACGCGCGATTCTCTACTTTTTGTTTGATGCCGCCAGATATGAATGCAAATATAAAGACAAACGCGAGCATCGACACAATAATCATACGACGGCGTCTCACTTTACGCTCACCTTTAAGCGACTCTTTTTTAGAGTCTAAATCGATTGTATATTTATTGAGCATTTTAATAATTTTGTTCGTCATTTGCATTCACATCCTTTTATACAAGTTTACACGATTTTTTATACAGTTACCATCCAGATTCGTCTTTATCGTCTTCTATTTTTTCATCGTGTAGCATTTTTGCCATTAATTCGGCTTCTTCTTTTTTAGCATGCTCTTTTAGATCGAGGATTTCGTACGTGACGATACGGTTCCCGAAACGAATTTTAAGTTCGTCACCGACGCTAACAGTCGTGCCAGCTTTTGCGACTTTACCGTTTACTTCGATACGTCCGTCGTCGCTCATCGTCTTCGCAAGTGGACGACGTTTAATAATACGTGACACTTTTAAAAACTTATCGAGTCTCATATTGTTCCTCCAATATTTCGCCTAACGATTTCCCTGAGTGAATCGTTTCTTTCATCCATTCAAGTACTGTCGTTGCGTATTCTTTTTCGTATTTAATACGTTCTGTTTTACCTTCTTTTTTCTTTTGAGCATTCCACACTTCTGTTAACTCACTTTGGTTGTTTACTTCAACGTCTCCAAAAACGTGCGGATGTCTATGAACGATTTTACGGTTTAGACTTTCTAATATATCGTGGAAATTAAAATATCCATCTCGTTCAGCAATCGCTGCGTGTAAACCGACTTGAAGTAAAATATCTCCAAGTTCTTCGACGAGAAGATTATCGTCTTCTTTTTCAATGGCTTCGATTACTTCATACGACTCTTCGAGTAAAAATCGTTCGAGTGATTGATGTGTTTGAACCTTGTCCCAAGGACATCCGTTTTCACCAACGAGCACTTGGTAGATTTCACGCATATGGTAAATCGAACGGTTATCTAACGTTTCACTGTCGATTTTTTCGATAAACATCGTCATTAAATTCGAATTCGGTACGTCATAATCGATTTCTTCAAGTGGTTTTGTAATTAGTTTTTCTTCACGGCTACCAGCTGCGACAATTAAAGTGACTGGCGTCTCTGGTTCGTAATAGTCGAGCAGCGTAAGTTTCACATCCGACACTGAAAACTGATCGTACACTTGTGTAATTAGTGTATGTTGACGGTGATTTAAATCGCGTTCAGTTAATGTCGAGCCGTCTAAAATTTGAAACCCTTCGTTTACAGGAATATTTACCGCTTCAATACACACGTCGATAAAACTCTGTCCCCCAATAACATCTACTTCCACACCTGCATCGTTATTTAACAGTAATTCCGTCGTCGTTTCATATAATAACGGTGATCCCGGTACTGCGTATATGATGTCTCTATCTTTTCCTTTTGATAGTAATGTGTCTACGATTTTTTCGTACGTCTCTTCGAATGTTCCACTTTCAACGTAATAATTGTCAAATGGTTCATACGAAATATTTTCAGTATGCAGTAGTTCGACAGCAGGATGATCGTTTGTACGTAAGTAAACAAAGTCGCTTGTTTTTAATCTGTTATACACACCAACTGTCATATGATCGACGTCACTACTTCCAAGTCCGACGATTGATATCATACCGATTCCTCCTTTTTACTATTCAGCGAGCGTTTTAAAATATCGATAAATAGCTTAATATCTTTCGATTTCACTTGGAACTGAATTTCGTTATTTTGTACTCGAATACGAAGTTCTTTTTTATAATCATTCGTGTCGATAAACAACCGTTCTCCGTCAATTTGTGCTGTTGCGTCCTTCGTTAAGTTTAAATAGAAGTATTGTTTATCTTCATATACTCTATACCCACCGAGTATTAGTGCATAAATCTTCACACGTACGAGGTCGATTAAATTCTCGACTTCTACTGGGTATTCTCCAAATCGGTCGATCATTTCATCTTCAATATCTCGTAACGCTTCAATACTACCCACTGCTCTTAAACGTTTATATAGGTCAATTTTCGATTGCTCATGTGAAATATAAGATGCTGGTAAATATGCATCGAGTTCGATTTCGACTGGTATGTTTGCAGGTTCCTTTTCCTCAACAGATAAACCACGCTTTTCTAGCACAGCAGTCTCTAACATATCTGAATATAACTCGTATCCAACTGAATCGATGAATCCAGATTGGTGTTTACCGAGTAAGTTCCCGGCACCACGTATATTTAAGTCGCGCATCGCAATTTTAAACCCGCTTCCGAGTTCAGTGTATTCTTTAATTGCCGCAAGTCGCTTTTCAGCAACTTCTGTTAACACTTTGTTTGGTTGATAGAAAAGATACGCGTAACTAATTCGGTTACTACGACCAACGCGACCTCTAATTTGATACAGTTGCGACAATCCAAAGCGATCCGAGTCTTCAATAATAAGAGTATTTGCGTTCGGCACGTCGACACCCGTTTCGATAATCGTCGTCGTTACGAGTATGTCGTACTCGTTATTTACGAATGCTTGCATCGTCTCTTCGATTTCTAACTCAGTCATTCTCGCGTGCATCACTCCAACACTCGCATCAGGGACTAGCGTTTCAATGTGAATTGCTTTTTCGTAAATCGTATCCGTACGATTATGAAGATAAAACACTTGTCCGCCTCTTGCGAGTTCACGGTTAATTGCTTCTTTGACGAAGTTCCCGTTATATTCTAAGACGTACGTTTGAACTGGGAAACGGTTTTGTGGAGGCGTCTCGATCACTGATAAGTCTCTAACACCCATTAAACTCATGTGTAGCGTTCTTGGAATCGGTGTAGCCGTTAAAGTTAATACGTCGACGTTTGTTTTTAGCTGCTTAATGCGCTCCTTATGTTTTACACCAAAGCGCTGCTCTTCGTCGACAATGAGAAGTCCAAGGTCTTTAAACTCTACCGTTTTACCGAGAATCGTATGCGTACCGATAACGATATCGACCGTTCCTTCTTTTAGACCTTTTTTAACTTCACGCATTTCTTTAGGCGTTCTAAAACGCGACATCATCTCCACGTTGACTGGGAAATCTTCAATACGTTCAATGAACGTTTCATAGTGCTGTGCGGCTAAAATCGTCGTCGGTACGAGTACCGCGACTTGTTTGCCGTCTTGAACTGCTTTAAATGCTGCACGAATTGCGACCTCTGTTTTACCATAACCAACGTCACCACATAGCAGTCGGTCCATTGGCTGCACTCTTTCCATATCTTGTTTAATTTCGTGAATAGATGCAAGTTGGTCTGGCGTCTCTTCATAAGGGAAACGTTCTTCAAATGACTGAACCATGTCATTATCTGGACTAAATTTAAACCCTTCAGTCGCTGCACGTTCTTGGTACAACTTAAGTAATTCGTCAGCAAGTTCATTTACGCTACTTTCAACTTTCGCTTTTGTTTTCTTCCACTCTGTACCTCCGAGCTTATGCATTTTTGGTGCACCGTCGTCACTAGAGACGTATTTTTGTACGAGGTCCATTTGATCGACAGGGATAAATAACTGGTCCGTCCCTTTATATTGAAGTTTCATATAGTCATTGTGTAGACCGCCAACTTCTAACGTTTCTATACCGAGATAACGCCCAACACCGTGATGTACGTGTACGATATAATCTCCGACGTTTAATTCTTGATAAGATTTAATTTTTTCAGCATTAGATAGCTTTTTCGTACGACGCTTCTTTTTTGACGTACGGTTATAGAGCTCTTTACTCGTTAAAACTGCAGCATGCATAAATGGCAGTATAAAACCTGCATCGAATTCTCCAATGGATAGTACAACACCATTTTCTACATCTTCAGGAAGTTCTTTTATGAAACTATCGATATTTAAATCTTCGAGTAACTGGCGCGTCTTTTTTAGTTCTTCTTCGTCACGTAAAACGATGTTTACTAAAAAGCCATCACGTACCATCTGATTAATGTTGGATGCGAGTATATCGTATTGTCCGTAATAAATTTCAGTCGGTTTCACAGAGATTTTAACGATGTCTTGTACGTTCACAGGTAGCGCACTTAAAAATAGTGTAAAATAAATCGCATCTCTTTTATACAGACGCTCGAGTTGATGCTCTAAATAATTTCCACCTTCACTGAGCATCTTACCTGCTTCTTGAAGGCTTTCGTAATAATTATGCATCGCACGGACTTCACGTTCAAAACTTGCTTCTATCGTTTTGACTTCATCGATTAATATAATCGCATCTTCACTAATATAGTCTAAAATCGATACTTCATCGTCATAAAGTAAATGACTAAATTGGCTTAAATGACTCATCGTATAGTCTTTATTAGTCAACTTCTCGAAGTACGTATCGAGTGATTCATGTGCACCTTTGTCGATCGTTTCTTTCGTTTTATCGTACAGCTTTGTAATATGCTCAATCAGCGCGTCGCGTTCATCTTCTTCTAACACATATTCTGAAAATGGTTCGAGCGTGACAGATTCTAGATTATGTGTAGAACGCTTTGTTTCTTCGTCAATGGCGCGTATTGAGTCGACCTCTGTGTCGAATAATTCGATACGTACGAGCCCACTCGACATATACACGTCAAAAATATCTCCACGTACTGCGAATTCACCGAAGTTTTGGACCTCTTCACGTCTCACGTATCCAACGTCAGATAAGTAACGAATAAACGCACCATAATCGATATCACTACCGAGCTCTAATTTCTTTTTGTATGTCGATAGTTTTTCAGGCACCATTAACGGCTTCATAAGTCCTTCTGTCGGCACGATAAATAACCCTTTCTCTCTTTCAAGAAGGGCATATAACGTTCGCATGCGCTCTTTTTTAAATTCTGGGCTTTGGTCTGCCATCGTTTCAATCATAATGTCGCCAACAGGAAATGTATACACGTCTTCTGTATACGCCATTAGTTGGCTTTGTAGTTTCTCCATTTTATGATTGTTTTCAACAAATAACACGACGGGTGAATCGTTCGCTTCGACGACCTCGTGAAATAACGGCCCTTTAAACTCATCTGTTATACCCGTAACGAGTAGTGACTGATTGGGCGTATAGTCTAAAACCTCTCTCACGCGAGAGTCTTGTCTGATTCTCTCTTTAACTCGGTTATGCATTGATATCACCGTTATAACGGTTCATAACATCTATAAAGTCGTGATTGATTGCCATTTCACACGCATCTGTCGTGACGTCTAACACTTTTTCGAGTGTGACCATGTCTTCTTTTGTGAATTTTGATAACACCCAGTTCACGATTGGCATTGGACCATCTGGACGACCAATTCCAATACGAATACGCTTATATTTTTCAGTTTTGAAGTGTTGGTTTAACGAACGAATCCCGTTATGCCCGCCTGCACTACCTTTTTGACGCAGTCTCAGCTTCCCGAGTCCAAGATCCATATCGTCATATAATATATAAACGTCGTCGAGTTCGATATTAAAATAATCGATTAACGGGCGAACGCCTTCCCCAGATAAGTTCATAAATGTTTGAGGTTTAACGAGCATTACCTTTTCGCCGTTCACTAAACCTGTACCAAATTCACATTTAAACTTATTTTCATCTAAATCGATATTTAAACTATCACTTAATTTATCAATCGCCATAAATCCAACGTTATGACGTGTATTGTCATATTTAGGTCCTGGGTTCCCAAGTCCAACAAAGCACTTCATAATCTTTCCTCCATATTAAAAAAGGCGATGGTTCCCCACCGCCCTAGCAATAATTATATTACTCTTCGTCTTCAGATGATCCTTCTGCAGGTGCTTCTTCAGTAGCTTCTTCTGAATCTTCTGCGTCTTCTTCAACTTCTTCTTGTGGTACAGATACCATTGCAAGAGTAGTGTCATCTTCGTTTTCAATCGTGAATGAGAACTTATCACGGATATCTCCGACAGTAATTGAATCACCAATTTCAAGTGCTTCAACATTTACTTCAAGCTCTTCAGGGATGTCCGCTGGACGAGCTGTAACTTCAACAACGAAGTTTGGTTGTTCAACAACTCCGCCTTCTTTTTCACCAGCAGCTTCACCAACAGTAACAACACTTACTTCTACTGTTCTTTCTTCATCCATGTTGATTGCGATGAAGTCGATGTGGTCCACTCTATTTTTTAATGATTCGAATTGATATTCGTTCACCATTGCTTGAACTGTTTTACCGTCAAGTTCAAGATCGATTACACCGTTACGTCCGATTTTACGAATTAATTTAATAAATTCTACTTCGTCGACAGTAACTGATGTGTTTTCTACATTATAACCGTAAAGTACCGCAGGTACTTTGCCAGCTGCACGTAATTCATTGAGTTCACCTTTTGTTAAACTCTCTCTTGAATTCGCAACTAGTTTTGCCATTATATTTTCCACCTTTCATAAACTAGCAGTCATTTTACCACTTTAACAAATAGCCATACGTAATAATACCATATAATAGGATATATTGTAAAAGTATTTTAACAATATTTAACTTTAGTCAAATAAGCGACTGACTGAACGCTCTTCGTGAATACGAGTAATTGCTTCAGCAAGTAACTCTCCAACTGAAAGTTGCTTAATTTTATCGATTTGTTTTTCTTCAGGTAATTTAATTGAGTTTGTTACGATTACCTCTTTAATTTGTGACTCTTGTAAGTTTTCGATTGCTTTACCAGATAATACTGGGTGTGAACAACATACGTACACTTCAGTCGCACCCTCTTCGATTAACTTATCTGCTGCAAGTTTAATCGTACCACCTGTGTCGATAATGTCATCGATAACGATTGCTGTTTTACCTTTAATGTCACCGACGATACTCATTACTTCTGCAACGTTCGCACGTGGACGACGTTTATCGATGATCGCAATTGGTGAACCGAGTCTTTCAGCCATACGGCGTGCACGTGTCACCCCACCGTGGTCCGGTGATACGATAACCACTTCTTCTTCATAGTTTAAGTCGTGTTTTTCATCTTCAAAGTATTTCGTGATTAATGGAACACTCGTTAAGTGGTCGATTGGAATATCGAAGAACCCTTGAATTTGTGCAGCGTGTAAGTCGATAGACACAACGCGGTCTGCACCTGCTGTTTCAAGTAAGTTCGCAACGAGTTTCGCTGTAATTGGTTCACGTGGACGAGATTTTCTATCTTGACGCGCGTAACCATAGTACGGAATAACTAAGTTGATGCGGCGTGCTGATGCACGTCTTAACGCATCTATCATAATTAATAACTCCATTAAGTGTGCGTTTACTGGCTCTGACGTTGGTTGTACGACAAAGATATCTTTACCACGTACACTTTCTAACACGTCTACTTGCACTTCTTGGTCTGAGAAGCGATTCACTTTACACTTCCCTAACTCTACACCTAGATGGTCTGCGATTTCTTGAGCAAGTGGTTCGTTTGCAGATAAAGTAAATACTTTCATGTCATCTTTAATGTTTTGCTGATTTCCCATAATATCCTCCAGCGGTTATTTTTTATAATAATTTTCTTTAGTCGTTTGACGTTCACGTGCGATTGCTAAACTATCTGATGGTACATCGTCTACTACAGTACTTCCCGCAGCGATAACCGAGCGGTCTCCAATCATAATTGGTGCCATCATATTCGAGTTACACCCGACAAATGCATCGTCTCCAATGATCGTTTTGTGCTTATTTACACCATCGTAATTCACTGTAATTGTTCCACAACCAATGTTCGTTCGTTTTCCGACCTCTGCATCTCCAATATAACTTAAATGCGACACTTTTGCACCATCATCAAGGAAAGATTTTTTAGTTTCTACAAAGTTTCCAATTTTTACAGACTTTCCGATTTTTGTTCCTGGTCGAACTTGTGCAAATGGTCCAACTGACGTACCGTCACCAATTTCTGAATCTGTAATGACAGAGTGTCTAATTACAACGTCGTTACCGATTCTTGCGTTCGTGATTTCACTATCGCCTCGAATGACACAATTTTCACCGATGACCGTTTCACCTTCGATAACTGCTCCAGGGTAAATCACAGTATCTCTACCGATTTCTACCGTACTATCGATGTACGTATTTTCAGGATTAATAATCGTAACTCCATGATCCATTAATCGGTCTAATATAACGGTTTGATATAAATAACGGGCATTTGCGAGCTCTTTTCTCGTTTCTACTGTAAATATACCAAAGTCCGCTTCAACAGCACCGATTGCTTTCGCCATATTATCAATCGTATCTAATTTTAAAGTGTTTAACTTGCCTTTTTCGACGAGTAACAACTGTCCGTCGACGACGTAAATGTTATCGATGTCTTCTTCGTATAAACTTTTATACATTTCGTCAAAAATGAGTGGTGAACGGCTGTCGACAAATACTGTGTCCTTGTCCTCTAGCTGACTTGTATCCGTCAGAACTTTGTATGAGTCAAATGACTCATTTAATCCTTCTTTTGTAGTTAAATAAATATCATTTACACCCGAAAGTTTTAACTGGTTAATGATATGCTGTAATATCGTTGTCCCACATAACGTATGTAATGCGGTATGTGTGTTTGATTTCATCTGAGATGTATCGACATCTGTTAAAATCACTGCTTGCTTATGCATAATACAATATGCCTCCAAATCGTTTCTTCTACCATTATTTTACAGTATTTCCTAAGAAATTTAAAAAGATAAAAAGCTAGGACAGCGTATATGCCCTAGCTTTCCATACGATTATTCTTCGTCTGATTCAACCGCTTCAGTTTCTTCTTCAGTTTCATCGTAGACGCGCATCACTTCTTCTTGTACGTGCTGTCTCATTTCTGAGTTGATTGGGTGAGCGATATCTCTGAACTCTCCATCTGCTGTACGTTTACTTGGCATTGCAACAAATAATCCATTGTTACCTTCAATAACTCTTAAATCATGCACAACAAACGCGTCATCAAACGTAATTGACGCTAATGCTTTCATTCTCGTATCTTGATTATTCACTTTACGTAATCTTACATCAGTAATTTTCATATTGTGTGAATCCTCCTGTAGTCAATAATACGGACATGTGTTTATATTATTTAAAAGAAGCCACAAGTTCGATTTCTACTTTTACATCTTTTGGTAAACGGCTCACTTCAACACATGATCTCGCTGGTAGTTTACCCGTAAAGTATTGTCCGTAAACTTCGTTTACGACATCGAAGTCATTCATATCTGAAATAAAGATTAAAGTTTTCACGACGTTCTCATATCCAAGTCCAACTTCTTTAAGTATCGCGCCGAGATTTTCTAATACTTGTGTCGTTTGTTCTCTCGCGTCATCAGACACAATTTCACCGTTTAAATTTAATGGAATTTGACCAGAAGTGAAAAGTAAATCTCCAGCTTTCATTGCGTGACAATAAGGCCCGATTGCTTTTGGTACGTTTTTCGTATTAATCATTTCAGTATTCATAAATAAACACATTCCTTCCTATAGTTTATTATTATCTTTTTCTAAAATATTCTAAACAATTTCCTTCTTCGACGACAAATGTTTCATTATATTCATCGATTTTTGATACTTTAACAATTGACGTATAGTCTTTATATCTACGGTTTCCAGGTGTATCTTTTGACTCGACGAGTACACTGACACCGACGACTGTCGCTTTAAATTCTTCCATCAACGTAATGACACCATTAATCGAACCGCCTGCACGTAAAAAGTCATCGATAACGAGTACACGGCTACCTTCTTCTAGCGTACGCTTTGCTAAAATCATCGTTTCTATTTTACGCGTTGACCCTGAAACGTAATTGACAGATACCGTCGATCCTTCCGTAATTTTATTGTCTTTACGAATGACTGCGACGGGCACATTTAATTTACTCGCAACTGCATGCGCCATCGGAATCCCTTTTGTTGCGATTGTAACAATCGCATCGATTTTTTTATCGTCATACATCGTAGCAATAAGGTCTCCGAATTGCGCCATGAGAGATGAATTGCCGACAATATCAGATAAGTATAAATATCCACCAGGTAAGATACGTTTTGTTTCAGAAATCTCTTGTTTAAATTGGTCGACGATTTTCGTGGCTTTCTCATAACTAATATGTGGGATAAAAGTCACCCCACCTTGTGCGCCGTGCGTCGTCTCGATTCTACCGATAGATTCCTCTTCGAACACTGCTTTTATAATTCGAAGGTCTTCACTGATCGATGATTTTGCTTGTGAAAATTTGTTAACAAATACAGATAACGGGATACGTTCGTTTGGTCGTCTCGATAAATACTCCGTGATAAAAACGATGCGCTCACTCCGTTTAAACTTCATTTGCTTCTCCTCACTTATGTTGAATTAGCCGATAAGTCGTACTTTATATACTTCGTCACAAATACCTTTAATTGCGTTATATAACTGTGTCGCTTGATGTTCTTTTTTGCAAATACCATAAACCGTTGGTCCGCTTCCGCTCATGAGTACCCCGTCTGCTTTACTTCTTCTGAAGCACTCGAGTAAATTATCGACTTTTTTATAACGCGTTCGAGTAATTGGTTCAAGGTCATTAGACAACGCGTCAATCACGTCATAATAACTTCCGTTATTTAACGCTTCGACCATGCGTTTTGTCCCTCGGTTTGATTTTTCGCCTTTTAACGCGCCATATATACGTTTTGTTGACACGCTAATATTCGGTTTGGCAAGCACAATCCACGCATGTCCTGCGCGTTTTAATGGTGTCGTAATTTCTCCACGCCCTGTTGCGAGTCTCGTGCCTCCATATACACAAAACGGAATGTCTGACCCGATTTCTGCACTGCGTCTAGCAAGTTCGTCAATATCGATATTTAAATCGTATAGTGTATTTATTCCTCTAAAGGTTGCAGCGGCATCTGCACTACCTCCACCAAGTCCCGCAGCTACTGGAATCGATTTGTCGATATGAATATCCACGCCTTTAGCACCGTACTCTTGCATAATAAGTGCAGCTTGGTAGACGAGATTTTTCTTATCGAGTGGTAAAAACCCGTGATTTGAGGACAGCACGATACGGTTATCTTCGCGTTTTTTGAACGTTAAATAGTCGTTTAAATCAATTGTCGTCATCACCATTTCAACTTCATGATAGCCATCATCTCTTTTATGAAGTACATCAAGCGTTAAATTAATCTTTGCTGGTGCTGTTTCAATATGCATATCATCCGCCCTCTACCTATTAGTAAATTACTTATTATGATACTAATTTTTTCATATTATCTAAAGAGAAAACTATCCTCTCATCATAAAAAAAAACGGATTAGAGAGTTCTAATCCGTATATATATAATATTTTAGTTATGGCACACTAAAAGATATTATCTGTTCATACCGTCAGAAAGTACTTTTAAGTTATATCTTAAATATTCGATATACGTACTTGCTTCACTGTCTCGGTTACCAATTTCGTCACTGTACAGTGGCTTTTCGTAAATTGGTACTCCTGACTCTTTAGACACAGCTTCCATCGGACGTCTATCGACGTTTGATTCTACAAATAAGACCGGCGGATTATGTTGTTTTACAAACTCTGTCGTGTCTTTAATTTGTTGTGGTGACCCGTTATCTTCTGTGTCAATTGCCCAAATATAACCTTCTTGAATATCATATTGTTCTGTTAAATATTGAAATGCAAACTCACTTGCGACTAAAATGCGTTTTTCATCTGGAATATTTTCAAACGTTTCGCGATATTCCGCTTCAATGTCTTTTAACTCAGAGATATATTCTTCTGCACGCTTTTTGTAGTAGTCGCTATTATCTGCATCAATTTCAATTAATGCTTGTTCGACCGCTTCAGCCATTTTAATGCCGACATTTGGATCGATAAACGAGTGTGGGTTGATTTCTTCATCTTTTGTGCCTGATGCGAGATACATTGGTTCGACTTCTTCAGTCGCACGGAACACTTTATTTTCGTCATAATTAATTGACGAAATGAACTTATCTAGCCATCCACCGTTTTCTCCTTCTAAGTTTAAGCCGTTATAGAATAATGCATCACTTTTTGTTAAAAACTGAATGTCTTCTGGCTTTGGATCGTATTCATGTGGGTCTGTTCCTAGTGGCACTAAGTTATGAACTTCCACATGATCTCCACCAATCGCTTCAACGATATCCGTCATAATAGAAAACGTCGATGTGATTTTTAGTTTGTCATTTTGCTCTTCATCTGCACTGTCAGATGAACAACCCGTTAAAATAAGTAGCGCAATTAAAACGCCAGAAATCCTTTTAATTAAATCCATTTCCATAGAACTCCCTTCTTAGGTGCAAAAATAAATGCAATTAAAAAAAATGCTGTAGCTACAAGTACAATCGTCGGACCACTCGATAGATTTAGCTTAAAGCTAAACATCAGTCCGATGATGGCAGAAATTCCGCCGAGACTTGCTGCAATTACGATCATTAGAGACATACGTTTTGTGAGTAGATATGCTGTCGCCGCTGGCGTAATGAGTAAACTCACGACTAAAATAACTCCTACTGTCTGTAACGATACAACAGTTACAAGTGTGAGTAGTACCATTAATCCGTAGTGAATAGTTTTCACTGGCATCCCGCTTGCTACTGCCATCGTCGGGTCAAACGTCGTAATTAAAAATTCTTTATAGAATAGGATAACAACGAGGATAACGACAGCTGCAACAATCATCGTTAACGTACGATCTATGTCGCGTACCGTTAGAACGTTACCAAATAGTATTTCGGTTAAATCCATCGCTGTATTTGCTTTTGCAATTAACAACACACCTATCGCAAAGAACGTCGAGAACACGATCCCGATGGCCGAATCATTTTTAATATTACTGTTCTGATTAATAAACCCGATACCAATCGCTGCGAGTAATCCAACAATTACCGCACCAACGAAAAAGTTAATACCAAGCATAAATGAAATCGCAACTCCTGGTAATACTGCGTGTGAAATCGCGTCACCCATTAAAGCGAGCCCGCGCATGACGATAAAACTCCCTATTACTCCACACACAATCCCTACAACCGCCCCAGTTAAGAGCGCTTTTTGAAAAAATTCGTATGCAAAAATATCGTGAAAAATATTCATAACCATCATGCTTCACCTGCTTTCACGATAATATTGTCACCATATGCTTCTTTTAAATTCTTCTCAGTGAATACTTTTTCTACTGAACCGTAATCTTTAACACCGAAGTGGACTAAAATAAGTTCATCAAAATAATCGTGCACTTTACTTAAATCATGGTGCACAATTAATATCGTAATTCCTTCTTCAGCCATTTCTTTTAAGACTTTGATGATCACTTTTTCACTCTGTACATCAATCCCAACGAACGGCTCATCTAAAAAGACGAGATCGCTATGCTGTGCAAGTGTACGTGCAATTAAGACTCGTTGGAACTGTCCGCCAGACAGTTCACCAATTTGTCGGTCTTTAAAATCTTCCATACCAACTTTTTTCAAACTTTCTAACGTGCGCTCTTTTTCTTTTTTACCAGGTCTTTTAAGTACGCCCAGGTTCGGATACGTTCCCATAAGCACGCAGTCAAAAACCGTCACTGGAAACGTCATATCAATATCGACACGCTGCGGCACGTACGATATACGTTTCGCGTGATTTTTCATCGATTCGCCATTAAAAGTCACCGTACCAGTGTTCGGCACAAGATTTAACATCCCTTTAATAAGCGAAGACTTACCCGCACCATTCGAGCCGATAATCCCATATATATTACCTGTCTCCAATTCAAATGACGCATCTTTAATCGCATGAATATGCTTGTCGTATACGACATTTAAATTCTCTACCTTTAACATGTTACAACTCCTTATAATAATCTATTTTTAGGATACCTTATGTTTATTTTTTAGTCAAGCCTAAACTTTGGTGGAGAGGTGTGTGGTTTGGGTATTTATTTGTACTTATTCGACTCTTTTTGAAGATAAAGCACTGGCTGGGGGCGTTTTTCATCCCTCTTATTTACAAATTTGTGCCTTGGATGCTGAAATTTGTTAAATATATCCGGATAATTAACAAAAAATCGGAATTATGCGCTCTTTTTGTTAGATAAAAAATATATTTAAATAAAACTTTAAATACTTAAATTTCAAGTTTAAGTTAGCCACTTGAAAATAGTTAAATTCAGGGCTACCAATATAATTAGTATCTGTTCGAGGATAAGATAATACCTTTTTATCGTACAATGATTGAGCAACTAATAATGTTTTTGAAGCACTGTACTTAAATCTTTTGTTAGCTGTTGCTTGTAAATCAGACAAGCTAAATAATCTAGGTGCTTGTTATCTTTTCTCTTTAACATCAACATTTTTTACTTTTGCTCGATTAAGCTTACTGATACTATCAATGTTGTTTTCTCTTAAAAAATCATTTAATTCATCTTCTGTATCAAAACGCCCTGAATATTTACCTTCATACTCGCCTTTTTCAGTATAAAAAGTACCATAAAGCTCATAAAATGGCTTTGATACAAAATTCTCTATCTCTTGATTTCGTTGATAAATCATAAATAAAGTTGGTGTTTGCACTCGTCCGATACTAAAAACGCCATTCAGACCGTTATTCTGCATATACAACGTATATAAACGTGATAAGTTCATTCCAACCAACCAATCGGCAATCTGTCTAGTCTGTGCTTCTTTATAAGTAGAATAAAATTGTTTACCGTCTTTTAAGTTCTTCAAACCTTTTCTAATTTCATCAGTTTCAAGTGAGTTTAACCATAATCTTTTAATATCTTTTTTACCATTTCCCGAAAGATTAATTATTGATCGTGCAATATTTTCTCCTTCTCTATCACTATCTGTACCTATAATAATAGTATCAGCATTATCTAAATGCTTTTTAACAATGTTAAATTGTTTTGCAGCACCTTTTGAGACCTCAAATTTATATTGATCAGGAAACATTGGTAATTGCTCTAAACTCCATTTTTTCCAATCTTTATTATACTTTTCAGGTTCTGCTAAACTAACTAAATGACCATAACCATATGTAATTATCGCACTTGGTAATTCATCATCTGACACTTCAAAATAACCATTTTTCTTTTTTGATTGTTTTAAAGCTTCTGCATAACTTTGAGCCTGACTTGGTTTTTCAACTAAAATAACTGTATTCATACTCTAACTCCTTTTCTAAAAAGAAAAAGTCATTGATCTACTATGTTTCTAATAATCTTTTCTATAAATACCCGCTCTTTGTCTATATCTTCTAAAAGTACGTTCATTGATACCAGTTTTTTCTTCAACTTCTCGATCACTTAACCCTTGCTTAAATAATTCAAAAGCATGTTTTAATCTAGGATTGTCTTTTGAATATTTGAAAGGTTTACCTTTATACTTCCCTTGTTTTTTAGCTATTTCAATCCCTTGTCTTTGTCTTTCTAAAATAGCTTCACGTTCTTTTTCTGCTTGATATTTATATAGCTCAATAATTAAATTCTGCAATAATTGTCTTAAATTATCATCTTCAACTCCTCTTAAAGAAGGTAAATCTAATATTTCAATTGTCGCACCTTTTATTCTTATTTCATCAAGTGTCCTTGTTAACTCCTTATTATTTCTTCCTAATCTATCAAGTTCAGAAACAACCACTATATCGCCTTCTCTTATGAAACTAAGCATTTCTTTTAAAGCTGGTCTATTTCTATCTTTCCCACTTAAATCATCTGTATATATTTTGTAGCAACCTGCTTTATTTAAACTTTCAATCTGCCGAGCAAAGTTTTGATCTTTATCACTTATTCTTGCATAACCGATTTTATGTTTTTCTTTATTCAATAAAACCACCTTATATATATGACCTATTTATATGTCCTAACATATTTATTGTAACTAAAATGCTTAACAAATGCACATATACCAACATTTATAAGTGTAAATTTTGGTTTTATTTCGCACTAACTTCAAGCGCTATGTTGCACTGATAGAACAAAAAAAGACTATTTCGCTAAATGAAATAGTCCTTTTTGTTACTTATTTTACTCCAATAACTAAACTATCTCGTGCAGCTTCCACTACTTCTGTCGTGATAGTTTCAAGGTTATTGATTTCTAATATTCTTTCGATTTGGGTGAAAAGTCTTTGGATAAGTCGAAAGTTTCCACTGGTAATTTTAATAATACTAGTGACAGCTTCATAATTAGCAAAATCTTCCAGTTGGACAGATAATCCTAACTCTTCCCATTTGTATTCCAGAATATGGTGGATCTCGTCTTTACTCAATCTGTCAAATTCATGGGCAAAACCTATTCTCGAGTAGAGTTGAGGATA
Source organism: Nosocomiicoccus sp. HMSC059G07 (assembly GCF_001815515.1). Classification (NCBI taxonomy): domain Bacteria; kingdom Bacillati; phylum Bacillota; class Bacilli; order Caryophanales; family Staphylococcaceae; genus Nosocomiicoccus; species Nosocomiicoccus sp. HMSC059G07. The sequence goes on along the minus strand of NZ_KV820884.1, from coordinate 4,752 downwards.
ACGAGCCAATCGCTTTTCTATACCCGGCATTCCAATAAAGATCATAGCCACATCTTTTTGGTCATAAATATCTCTTAAATGTTCTAAATGCTGTACTTTTAATCGATCTATTTCATCAATAATAATGAGATCAATTTCTTCATACACATTCGTTGAGTATTTTTCTTCTGCTCCTAACTGAAGAACTCTATACATACTTTTAACCATACCCATTTTACCACCGATCATATCGATTTCATTCGTCATTTTAGTCGCCCGTATATAGAGTTAATGGAGGAAGTTCTTGGTTTATGAGAACACCTCTTTCCTACGATTAAATAAAATTAATCGTCAATTTTTATTTATCTAAGTAACGATAAAGCGTTGACTTGCTGATTCCTGTCATCTCAACAATTTCTTTCACACTATATTCTTCACTTTTGTACAATTTTATTGCTCGTTCGATATCTCGTTGGTTCACAGGAGGGCGCCCGCCTTTTCGCCCTCTAGCTCGAGCACTTTTTAAACCTTCTTTTGTACGTTCAACAATCAAATCTCGCTCAAATTGGCTAAATGCTTGAAATACAGTCATCATAAGCCGACCATGTGGAGTGGCAGTATCAAAATTCTCTTTTAAGCTGATCAACTTTATATTATGTTCTTCAAAGTAATTTACAAGTTCAATTAAATCTTTTGTACTGCGACCCAAACGAGAGAAGCTTTCCACGACAACTGTATCACCTGGACGCAATTTATCTTTCAGTCGATTTAATTGCGGACGGTTAGCTTTGGTTCCCGTCATCTTTTCGGTCAGTATTTCGTTGCAGTTATGTTCATTGAGCAAATCCAACTGACGAGACAATTCTTGTGATCGTGTACTTACCCTTGCATACCCATATATATACCCACTCATAATCCTCTTCCTTCTCTATTTTGATTTTCTCAATTGTATCATAAAGGGTGGGTAAAGATACGTAGATAAAGAGCAAAGTTTTGGCACTAAAAAACCCTTCTTCTAGTCTATAAAAGTTGTTATTTAAAATCGTCCCATAATCGATTGTTTTTGAGACAAAGTAATTTATAAAAAATATGCCTCTAACGTTTTTAGCACGTTAGAGGCATATAAACTTCAGAAACTTATTAGTATACCTAAACCTTTTTGAGTTTTGATTGGATTAGTTAGGTTTTAACAAACGAAGCCCATTTAGGATTACAACCAATGTACTTCCTTCATGGATAATGACACTGATTGCTATATCTGTTAATCCTAATAAGCTAACCACAATTAGAAAAGCGACGACTGCCATTGAAAAAATAATATTTTGCCAAATGACACGATTCATTTTGGTTGAAATATTATGAGATTGGACCAATTTGGATAAATCATTCTGCATCAAAACCAAATCAGACACTTCTACTGCTACATCGGTTCCGTCTCCCATGGCAATCCCTACATTTGCATTCACAAGGGCTGGGGCATCATTTACACCATCACCCACCATTGCTGTTAAGCCGTATTTCTCTTTTTGCTCGTCTATAATTCGAGATTTATCTTCTGGCATGACATTCGCGATTACTTCATCTATTTCTAATTGTTCCGCAACTGCTTTTCCTGTCATTTCTGAGTCGCCAGTGATTAAAGTGGTGTGTATGCCTTGTTCTTTAAAGTATTTAATGGTGTCTTTTGCATGTTCACTTGGAACGTCCATGAGAGCTATAAGTCCAATGACATTCTCATCTTCTGCTACATATACGACTGTTTTACCTTCTGATGCCCATTCATTATTTAAACGAATATATTCATCTGCAACCTCGTTAAACGAAGTTGGTTTTCCGATCCGATAATTTTTGCCGTTGTAATCTCCTGTCAACCCTTTACCAATCTGATTTTCTACTTCAATAGTCAGTTGATTTTTTTGTTCAAACTTTCTTAGAATGGCATCTGCTAAGGGGTGATTGGATTCTTTTTCAAGAGCTACTACGATATCAATCATATTTTCTACGTTCACGGAATCAGCAAAATGATAATTGGTTACTTCTGGTTTTCCTTTGGTCAAAGTTCCGGTCTTATCAAACGCAATTGCTTGAGTATCAGCTAATTGAGACAGATAAGAACTACCTTTTGAAAGGACTCCATTTTTGGCCAGATTAGAGGTCGTTGATAAGGTTACCGATACGGTAGCTGCTGCTAAAGCACATGGTGAAGCTGCAACTAAAAGAACTAATCCTCTATAAATACTTTGTGCCCATGTCCAATCAAATAGAGCAGGAGCTAATAACACGAACAGGGGAATAGCAATTAAAACAACTGTAACGTATTTCGGTTCAAATTTTTGGATAATACTTGCAGCTTTTGTTTGATTATCTTGGTTCTGGTTCACTAATTGTAAAATTTTTGAAAAGACTGTATCTTCGTTTTCTTTGGTGACTTCCATTGTAAACGTACCTGTCCCATTAATCGTACTCCCAAAAACGGTATCTCCTTTTGTTTTTTCATTGGGTATACTTTCACCATTAATAGACGATTCATCAATGGAAGTAGAGCCAGATAAAATGACGCCATCAATGGGTACTTGGTCACCATTTAATACCTGAAGTTGGTCTCCCACTGTTAATTCACTGACATCAACAATTTTTGTATTCCCATCAGGCAAAATTAACCGAGCAGTCGTTGGATTCATTTCGAGTAATTTCGTTATTTCTCGTTTACTTCTTCCTTCAGCGTAATCTTCCAGAAAATGTGCGCCTGAAAAAATGAGAATCAACAACGTTCCTTCCCAAAAATTCCCTATCGCTGAAGCTCCTATAGCTGCTAATCCCATTAAAATATGAGAATTAGGCGTGAACTTTTTATTTGTTTTTGTATTCTCAATTGTCTCTCCAAGACCTTCCAGAATAATGACATGATAGCCCGCACTAATTGTGGCGAGTGAGAACATGATGTTTTTTACGGTTTGATATTCGTCACTTAAGAACAGCGAAACAATTGCCAATGCCAAACCAATAAAGTATAAAACAATAGGCATCTTTCCGTGATCGTGGTCGTGGTTATGGTTATGTTTCTCTTTTTCCTGTGATTGTTGTTCTTGGATATTTTCCATTTTTATCACCTTTCTATATAATTTATTTGATTTTTGTAGACTTTTTTGTGTCCTTTGTTTATTGTTTAACCAAGAGCAACGTCCAATGTCATCATGATAGCAAAACCAATCATAAATGCCATTGTCGCTACTTCGCTATGTCCATTCGTTTGAGAATTAGGAATCAATTCTTCAACACAGACAAATACCATGGCTCCTGCTGCAAAAGCTAATGCATAAGGTAAGATAACAGTTATCTGTGTGACCAGCCAAGCGCCAATAGTTGCTGATATAATTTCAAAAAGTGCACTGGATTGCCCCATATTAAATGCATGTCCCTTTGTACTGCCTTCTGCTCGAATAGGCATTGAAAGCGCAGCACCTTCGGGAAAGTTTTGCAGCCCAATACCCAGTGCAAGCACCAATGCACTTGTAATAGCAGAAGCTCCTTGTCCAGCAGCTCCAAAAGCCACACCAATTGCCAACCCTTCTGGTATATTATGAATGGTTACCGCTAGAAACAAAAGGGTTGTAGACGATAAAGATGAAGCAACACCCTCAGTTTCCTCAACACCGCTTGTTCTATTATGCAAATGAGGGACCACGCCATCCACAACTCTTAAAAAGAGGCCTCCTACTAAAAAACCAACCAAAGCAGGCACAAATGACCAAATACCATAACCATTTTGCTCTGCAAAATCAATGGATGGCGCTAACAAAGACCAGTAACTTGCTGCAAACATAACCCCGGCAGCAAAACCATTCATAATGGCAAGAAGTTTATCATTCACTTCATGAAATAAAAATACTAAACTCGAACCTAGGACGGTCATTAGCCAAGTAAATACACCCGCTAATGTTGCTTGCCAGATTGGGTTTAAACTCAAAAACCAATCAACCATTAAAATACACATCCTTTAACTGCCGTAAAATATTTTTCAACTTGAGTTAGACTGATAGAAATAGTATAACTATACACCGACTTTTTTGTGTTTTGCAACTTCTGAACTCGCATGCTTGCCGAAGTAAGGCAAGGATTCATATATTTTGGGCTTATCCAGTATCCATCTCCTTTCATATGTAAATCGGAATGATTATGATTTATATATGAAGTTTCGTTCATATGTTTACGAAATCATATTAACTCACTGTATGAGCTTTGTCAAGACAAGATGCTTCTTGTTCAAATGGACTACTATTATGAATACAAAAGTCTTAATTTAGTCTATAAACTAAAAACTCGCATCGTTTTACTCATGTGGTATTATATATATGAACGGAAAATCATATGAGAGGAATAAGAGCATATGCATACATCAACATCTTCGCCAATCAATAAAGAGAAGATTCAATCAATAAGCAAATTATTCAAAGTGATTAGTGACCCTACACGCTTGTCGATTCTCTTTCTTTTACAGAAAAAAGAACTCAGTGTTGGAAACATTGTGCTTGCATTGGATATGGAACAGTCCGCGATTTCACACCAACTAAAAATATTGAAAGATTCGCGTTTAGTGAAGGCAAGGAGAGAAGGGAAAAGCATGGTTTACAGTCTTGATGATCTTCATGTTTTCAGTATTCTCGAACAAGTCTTAACCCATATCAACGAACTAGAACAATAAGAGCAAATAATATATAAAACTAAATGGAGGTTTTTAAAATTTCAAAATCAGAGAAACAAGAAAAGCACTCG
>NZ_KV820883.1:0-395 GCF_001815515.1 Nosocomiicoccus sp. HMSC059G07 | reverse complement strand
AGTGTTTCGCAATTTGTGTCGCCATACTTCCAACGCCACCTGCACCGTTAATAATAAAAATGGATTTACCTTTATTGTCTTCTTTGTTCTTACTAATATTAAATACTTCAAAGAGTGTCTCTGACGCAGTAAGACTAGTGAGTGGAAATCCTGCCGCTTCATTAAGCGATACGTTTTTAGGCGCATGAGCGATATATGCTTCATGCATCACTTGGTGTGTCGCGTTCGAGCCGTCGACATCTGCGCGACCAGAGTAAAAGACGACGTCTCCTACTTTATAGGCTGTGACGTCACTCCCAGTGTCTTCTACGATACCGACTGCGTCGTATCCGAGTATTCTTGGCGGTTGTTTAATTTCAGCTTGACGTGTTTTTGTGTCGACCGGATTCATACCA
>NZ_KV820882.1:0-359 GCF_001815515.1 Nosocomiicoccus sp. HMSC059G07 | reverse complement strand
TTCACCTCCTTAAAATAGTGGTCGTATCTCAGTTGTTGAGATGATCATTAATCATTATACCCAGTGAGCGGGTTTTAAATGCGTGATTTTCGTGATTTGGTCCGACGATTGTATCGAATCGACTGGGAAACTTCGGTTTCGCCGACGATTCCCCGAATCGACTGCGAAAAGTTTATTTCACCGTCGCAGATGAGACTTTCGTCGATGAATTTTTGATTCGCCGACGGGAATGATCGAATCGTCGGTGAATTTCTCGTTTTCCCGATTTTCGCCGACGATACTGCTTGAATCGTCGATGAAATCTGACTCTCGCCGACGATAACCTCCATAGCGACGGGGAGTTTTTCATCTCGCCGACG
>NZ_KV820881.1:0-249 GCF_001815515.1 Nosocomiicoccus sp. HMSC059G07 | reverse complement strand
ACAAATCCTATGTCAACTTTTTTTTATAATCATTTAGACAACTTTTCTAAATTAATTTTAACAATATAAAAAGAAAAACGCTACACAAAACTGTGTAGCGCGAAAAGATGAAAAACTAATCTTCTTTTCTATTTCTGCGTCGACCAAATGCGAACATTCCACCTAAAGCTGCTAAAGCTGTCGCGAATAATGTGAGATTTCTCTCAGCTTCACCAGTGTTCGGTAATTTTTTATCGTCTTCTTTATCTT
>NZ_KV820880.1:0-561 GCF_001815515.1 Nosocomiicoccus sp. HMSC059G07 | reverse complement strand
AACAGCAGAAACGATTACGGCTTACGGTGTAGTTCTATTTGCTGAACGTTTAGATGGTGTCATTGTTGGAACAATTGCTGAGAGCGTATAAATTTAAAGGAGTGATAGACTATGTATCCAGTGATACAAAACTTCTCTGATTTAGATGACAACAATCGTATCTATATAGCAGGACGTGATAAATATCCACGTAAAGGATATAAGCCGACAAAAGAACGAATTAAAGTATTACAATCTAGTAAGAACAATCAAAAACGTCCAGTAATTGGCGATGAGATTAAGACGACAAAAAGTAAAAAGTAGGTGATTTAATGCTCGCACGAATTAAAATTAGAAAACCAAGCATTAACACTGATTTAGCGAGTGAGTTTTTAACTACTGCTAAGGATCGCATTTGTTTAAGAGTTGGAATCCCGCAAAATAAAACATTTCCATCTGAATTAGAGTCGATTGCTGTTGAAATAGTAACAGCAATGTATAACAGATGGGAAATGAATCAAGAAGGCATCGACACAGAACGTGTTGATGTCTTTTCTATTAAGTTCATCTCAAACTTGCTAG
>NZ_KV820879.1:0-279 GCF_001815515.1 Nosocomiicoccus sp. HMSC059G07 | reverse complement strand
TGTCAAATGATGAACCGAATGCAATGCCACCAAAGCGTGACACTCTTCCGTACGTTGGTTTCATACCAACGACACCGTTGAAGCTTGCGGGTTGACGAATAGATCCTCCAGTATCAGTACCGAGTGCTGCTGGCACAAATCCTGCTGCAACTGCTGCTGCAGAACCACCTGATGACCCACCTGGAACGAGCTTTGTACTCCAAGCGTTTGTCGTTTTCTTATAATAAGACGTTTCAGTTGTAGAACCCATCGCAAACTCGTCTAAGTTAATTTTACCGA
>NZ_KV820878.1:0-207 GCF_001815515.1 Nosocomiicoccus sp. HMSC059G07 | reverse complement strand
GCTCGACGAGGACAGCTGTTTTACCACTTCCTGCTGCTGCAGACACTAATACGTCACTACCTCTTGTATCAATCGCACGTTGCTGATCTATCGTAAATTGTTTACTCAACTGCCTCGCCTCCTCGCTTAATTTTCTCTACTGCTTCAGTTACTTCTTGCGAATCTTTATCAACAAAATCACGTTGGTTCATCATATAGTCGATGTTA
>NZ_KV820877.1:0-352 GCF_001815515.1 Nosocomiicoccus sp. HMSC059G07 | reverse complement strand
CCTCATTATATCCCAGAGCATTCCCATTAGTTAGATATGAACTAGGAGATGTCCTAGAGGGAGTGGAGAGGGATGGACATAGCGTCTATGCGTTTGAAAGAATTAAAGGTAGAAATAATGATTTTTTACATCTAGATGATGACACTCCGATCCATTCAGAGGGTATTACACACGCAATTAAATTTTCGAATGAAATAACATCATATCAAATCAGATATACTAAAGAGAAAATATACACAATATATATTAAAAGTAGTAAAAAATTATTGGATGAAGACTTTAAGGCAATTCGAACTCGCCTGTCTCAGGTTGATAAAAGACTAGAAGATATAAATATTAAACAAGTTGACCA
>NZ_KV820876.1:0-332 GCF_001815515.1 Nosocomiicoccus sp. HMSC059G07 | reverse complement strand
CGCATCTCTTCTATAAAGCTTTTAATTTCACTTATTTCCATAATTTTCTCCTTAAGCACCGTGGCAGTTTTTGTACTTTTTACCAGACCCACATGGACATGGATCGTTTCTGCCGACCGTTTGTTTTTTAACAACCGGTTGCTTTTTCATTTTCTTTTTACCATCAGATGCTTGCATTTTATTTTTATCGACGACTTGTTCACGTTTAATTTCTTCGTCCATTTGAACTTCAGTTTTTAATGTCATACGAGAAACATCATCTTCTATAGCATTCATCATCTGCTCAAACATTTCTAACCCTTCGTTTTGGTATTCTCTTAACGGGTTAATTT
>NZ_KV820875.1:0-368 GCF_001815515.1 Nosocomiicoccus sp. HMSC059G07 | reverse complement strand
GATCGAACGTATTGAAAAAGAATTAGAAGAACGTTTAAAAGAATTACGCGATGAAGACAAATTACTCGAAGCTCAGCGACTTGAGCAGAGAACGAATTACGACTTAGAAATGATGAGAGAGATGGGCTTTACGTCAGGAATCGAAAACTATTCGGTTCACTTAACGTTACGTCCACTTGGGAGTACACCGTATACACTGCTCGATTACTTTAAAGACTTCGTTATTATGATCGATGAGTCGCACGTGACACTCCCTCAAATTAGAGGAATGTATAACGGAGACCAAGCGCGTAAACAAGTGCTCGTCGATCACGGGTTTAGATTACCGTCAGCGTTAGATAACCGTCCGTTAAAATTTGAAGAATTTC
>NZ_KV820874.1:0-298 GCF_001815515.1 Nosocomiicoccus sp. HMSC059G07 | reverse complement strand
CTATTTGATACTGAAATTGTTTGGACAGAAGCAAATGAAGTTCCTCAAACAATAGAAAAGACATTACAACGTTTGAGAGAAGATGGTAACACACCATACTTTATTCAAGGTGGGGGACATGGTGATTTAGGAACGCACGCATATAAAATGGTGTTTGACGAAATTTTAACGCAAGAAAAAAGTCTTAATGTGGACTTTAATCATATATTTCATGCTTCCGGAACAGGAACTACACAAGCGGGATTAATTGCGGGTAATATTGTAAATGAAAGTGATAAAAATATTGTGGGAATTAGTG
>NZ_KV820873.1:0-238 GCF_001815515.1 Nosocomiicoccus sp. HMSC059G07 | reverse complement strand
ATAGCGAAATGACAGACTTACGACTCGGAGAAATCGGGTTTATATTTCAAGAGTCGCACCTACTGCCGTACTTAAAAGTCCGAGAGCAACTCGAGTTCGTCGGACGTGAAGCGGGCATGGGTAAGAAAGAAGCAAAAGCGCGTGCTGAAGAAATCCTTAAATTATTTGGACTCGAGCATCGCCTCGACCATTACCAAAAATCACTATCTGGTGGTGAACAACAACGCGTCGCGATTGC
>NZ_KV820872.1:474-1996 GCF_001815515.1 Nosocomiicoccus sp. HMSC059G07 | reverse complement strand
TATTATTCCCTTATATGAGACAGAGTAAGTAATTTAGGAAGGGACTGGGACATAAGTCTATCCTAAATTAAAAAGCGCACAAGACTCCTTGGGGGAGTAGTGTGCGCTTTTTTATGTTGAATTCAACACATTATTAGTACAAAAAAATAAGACCCTCAGATACAATGTAAGTAACTACACAAACACGAAAAGAGGAATCTTATGTATAAGAATTATAACATGAATCAAATCACACTGCCAATGGATTTAGAAGTACTTATCCCCGAAAATGACATCTCAATAACGATACATAACTTGGTAGAAAGTATCCCAAATACTGTGTTTGAAAACTTTCGTACGAATCAAGGGGCTTCTTCTTATCATCCCAAAATGATGTTAAAAATCTTACTCTGTGCATATAGTCAGTCTATATTTTCTGGACGAAAAATCGAAGCCCTGCTCCACGATAGTATTCGAATGAAATGGTTAGCACAAGAGCACACACCTTCTTACCGAACAATCAATCGTTTTCGTGTACATCCTCAAATGGCTGCATTACTTCAATCTGCTTTTATTCAGTTTAGAGTTCAACTTGAGTCAAATGGTCTCATTGATTCAGACGCAATATTTATAGATGGAACAAAGATTGAAGCCAATGCAAACAAGTATACATTTGTGTTTAGAAAAAATATTGATCGTTATGAATCGCAACTCCTCGAAAAATCAAAAAAGAAATATCATGAACTCGTAGATACAAATATTATTCCTGAAATTGAACGAGAGTCAGACACTCCGCTTACTGCAGAAGAAATCGCAGTTATCCATGCCGAACTGACAGAAGTTGAAACATCCCATACGCAAGACATAAAACGAACAACGGATGTTGTAGCACGAAGAGAAATTCGAAAAAAACGTTCAGAAATTCGACGTTCTAAAAAAGCATTTAAAGATTATCTCGAACGACGATTAGTTTATCAGAAACAGCGCACATTGATCGGTGAACGGAATAGTTATTCGAAGACAGATACAGATGCGACGTTTATGCGTATGAAAGAGGATCACATGCAGAATGGACAACTCAAGGCAGGGTACAATTTACAGATCGCAACAAATCAGCAGTATGTCCTAGGTTACGATATTTTTTGGAACCCAACAGATACGCGAACACTTGATCCGTTTCTTTATACAATGGCACATACATTTGAACATTTACCCCAATACATTGTCGCAGATGCGGGATATGGGAGTGAATCAAACTATGAATGCATCGCTGATAAATATGAGAGACAGGCTTTGATTCCGTACAATACATATCACAGAGAACAAAAACGGAAGTTTAAATCAGATGAGATGCATCCAAATCATTGGCCATACGATGAACTTGATGATTATTATATATGTCCAAATAATCGTCGCTTATATTTAAATCATCATACAACTCAAACAGATAAATATGGTCACCAGAGAGTCTATAAAATTTATGAATCTGAATCATGTGAAGACTGTCCATTAATGACACTGTGTAAAAGTTCTACATCTTCTC
>NZ_KV820872.1:0-374 GCF_001815515.1 Nosocomiicoccus sp. HMSC059G07 | reverse complement strand
GACACTGTGTAAAAGTTCTACATCTTCTCGTCCAAAGCAGATTCGAAAAAATATGAACCTAGAGTATTTCAAAGCTCAGGCAAACAAGTTGCTTTCAAGTCCGGAAGGTCGTCGTCGATATGCGCAACGCAAAATCGATGTCGAGACAACTTTTGGAAACTTGAAGGCTAATTTAGGTTTCACACGGATGTCTGTCCGTGGCAAAGACGCTGTGAGAAATGAGTTAGGTATCGCCTTAATGGCGGTAAACTTAAGAAAGCTTACCTGTCAGTCGGCAAATTTTAAAATCAAAACTAAAAAAACAGCCTAGAAATCTTAAACATAAGATTTCTAGGCTGTTTTACCTAAGGAGTGGAATCATTTGTCCCAGCCCC
>NZ_KV820871.1:0-264 GCF_001815515.1 Nosocomiicoccus sp. HMSC059G07 | reverse complement strand
GTATTTTATCGTAAATAGTCGTTTGAATATTTGTGAATGGTACGATATGCATTTTAATATCGACACCTGTTTTATCTGCCATAATGTCTACGAGTGTTTTTACTTTTTCTAACGACTGCTCACTCGTATATGGTGGTGAGAAAAAGTGAATCGCTTCAATTTCAACACCTCTTCGCATTATTTCAAATCCTGCGACTGGACTATCAATCCCACCAGAAAGCATTAAAACTGTTTTACCACCTGTTCCAAGTGGTAATCCACCGA
>NZ_KV820870.1:0-222 GCF_001815515.1 Nosocomiicoccus sp. HMSC059G07 | reverse complement strand
CTCAGATCGGTACATTCTATACAAAGAAAGATGAACATAGCAGTGAAAACTTCGTCGAGATTGGTGACCGAATAGAAGTTGGGGACCAAATTGGCTACATTGAAGCAATGAAAATGTTTAACGATTTAAAATCAGACGTTTCTGGAATTGTTCGAGAAATCGTCGTACACAATGGAGAAGATGTAGAGTACGGGGATGTACTCGTCCGAGTAGAACCGGAGG
>NZ_KV820869.1:0-209 GCF_001815515.1 Nosocomiicoccus sp. HMSC059G07 | reverse complement strand
AGACGATAAGAAAAATGCGACTAACGTCTTATCGCTAATTGGTGTGACGAAAATATACAACGTAATTAAGTACACGACAGTAAATAGTCCACTCGACAATATGATAATACTCGTCCTAGGTGTCTTAATGAACGGTACAATTAGTTGGTAAAGCACCATGAGCACTAAAAATATAACAAACTGGATGAGGTCGTATTGAAATAAGAAAT
>NZ_KV820868.1:0-294 GCF_001815515.1 Nosocomiicoccus sp. HMSC059G07 | reverse complement strand
TGTCTTCTGTATTTAAACCATAGTTTGCAAGTTCTCTTTTTGTAATGTTGTTATGGCCTGCACGTTTAACAGCGTCGACATAGTCTTTTGTGTGAACGAGTAAAATTTCTTCTTCAGTAGCGACGCGTGGAGTTACAATTTCTTCATCGCTTAAAAATTGAGCCGCTTTTAATAAATCTGTCGTCATCTTTAAGCGCATCTGATTAAATGGGTGTGTATCATTAAAGCGATATTTAAGTAACTCATCATCATACACATAAAGTGCACGCATCTTTTTAACCTCTATTTAATGGG
>NZ_KV820867.1:0-229 GCF_001815515.1 Nosocomiicoccus sp. HMSC059G07 | reverse complement strand
AGGTGCTGTCATTCTCAAAAGTTGAAAAATTAGATTCAACTTTTTTTCCATCATAATTAATTTCTAAAGAGTAATTTTTATCTCTTGGCAGCCAAAAATCCAAGAAACCATTCTCAAGGGTAGTCAACTTCTCATCAACGTGAACTTCTCCATCTTCATCTGTAATTTTTACATCCATCTCTTCATTCATCAGCTCTCCCTGACAACCTGTTAAGCTATGAAATTCACA
>NZ_KV820866.1:204333-204731 GCF_001815515.1 Nosocomiicoccus sp. HMSC059G07 | reverse complement strand
TTAATGGAATATTTTTCTCATGTTCTTGATAAGCATGTACATTTCTTCTTACTAACTCATCATTCCAATCTTTTACATTTACTCTTTTAGGTGGTACAGCAAAAAATATCCGCATTTCTCCGTGTTCACGGTGAACTAAATTATTTTCAATTTTATCTTGATTAAATCTTAGTCCTACTTCATCATTATCTACTGCATACACTACATTTGGTATCTTAACTGTGTTTTGACCGACTTCTAAAATCTGTTGATAGATTATACTTGGATTGTTAATCCCTTGCATTGAAACATATTTTGAGTTTTATGTTAGTCCAATGAGTAAAGCATAGATAATTGCAGCAACCTCACTTTCAAAAAAGTAAAAATTCTCTTACTTTAGTCGGATCTTTCATCATATT
>NZ_KV820866.1:89870-204233 GCF_001815515.1 Nosocomiicoccus sp. HMSC059G07 | reverse complement strand
TTTAGTCGGATCTTTCATCATATTATCTACCAACCGAAATAAACATTGTTTTCAATGTTTATCTTTTTTATTTGACATTAATGCGCTATCATTTTTCTAATTTCAGAGAAATATTACACTATGTAAATTATGGTTGTTTTATTTAACGTATAGTGTAATATCCTACTTTACATATAATCTACGTTCTGTATAATCGAAAAATGTATGTATAAAAGGGAGATGATACATTGAATATTAAAGAACTCTTAAAGTTTGCGTTCGCATATTGTGGTATCGTCATAGGTGCTGGATTTGCGACTGGTCAAGAAATCATGCAGTTCTTTACTAATGATGGAATTATGAGTTTCGCAGCAATTACGCTCGCTGTTTTAATGGTTACTTTTACATTTAGACAATCAGCAAAAGTTGGTTATTTATATGACGTTGAGTCACATGAGTTACCACTCATAAAATTATTCGGTAAATATTTTGGAACATTTTTAGATTACGCACTTATATTCTTTATGTATGTAACATGTTTTGTCATGATTGCTGGTGGTGGTAGTAACTTAAACGAAAGTTTCGGTATGCCAGTATGGGTTGGATCGATCGTTATGATTATATTAGTGTCTATTACACTGATGTTAGATTTTGATAAAATCATACACTTACTCGGTATCGCAACACCAATTCTTTTAATCATGGTTATCTTTATGACAATTTTCGCATTTATCAATGCAGACCTTTCATTAATAGAAGGTGCGAAATATGCGGATTCTACAGTACCACCTTGGAATGTTTGGTGGATTGATGCAACAGTATACGCTGGACTGATGTACGGCGTTGGATATAGTTTTATTACGATTATGGGATCAGATACGAGACTTTACGAAGTTGTTAAAAGAGGTTCATTACTCGGTGGACTATTCGTTCTAATTTTAATGCTTCTATTAAATGGTGGATTATTATTAAATATGGATATTGCAGTAACTAGAGATATTCCAGCACTCGTCGTAGCAAACGCAGTGCATCCACTATTTGGTTCTATCTACTCTATTGTAATTATCGTACTTATTTACAATACGGTAGTGGCACTTATGTATGCAGTACTCGTTAGATTCACTGAAGCTAAAAGTAAAAAGTATGTCGTACTACTCAGTGTTTTAATGGTCGTTGCGTTCTTATTTACTCGCATCGGATTCGTTGAACTCATTAATATATTCTATCCATTATATGGTTACCTCGGGATTATTATCGGATTTGGGTTCTTCATATTATGGATTAGAAAGAAAATACAACGTTCTCCGTATTACGACAATACAAATAGTGAAGAATAATTATCATTACCTATCCAATTATTTGGATAGGTTTTTTCGTGTAATTAAACGCCCTCAACAAAACAATAACAGTTAATATAATCTTTACATAATTCAACCGTATTATATAATAATCATGTATAGGAGATGGTTTTTTGAATATAAAGGAACTTTTAAAGTTTGCCTTTGCATATTGTGGTATCGTAATCGGTGCCGGATTTGCAACTGGCCAAGAAATTATGCAATTTTTTACAAATAATGGAATGGCGAGTTTCATATCTATTATTTTTTCTGTTTTAATTATGACGTTTATTTTTAGACAAATTGCGAAAGTCGGATACTTATATGACGTAGAATCACACGAATTACCGCTCAATAAATTATTCGGTAACGTGTTCGGACGTATACTTGACTATTCGCTCATATTCTTTATGTTCGTCACGAGCTTTATAATGCTAGCTGGTGGAGGTAGTAACTTAAATGAAAGTTTTGGAATGCCAACATGGGTCGGTACGATTGTATTAATTGTACTCGTCTCAATTACGTTAATGTTAGATTTCGATAAAATTATTAACTTACTTGGTATTGCGACGCCAATTCTTTTAATTATGGTAACAATTATGTCGATTTACGCATTTTCAACAGCAGATATGACACTTTCTGAAGGTGCAACTTATGCGGACTCAACAGTACCACCTTGGAACAACTGGTGGATTGATGCGATCGTATATGCCGGATTAATGTTCGGCGTTGGATTTAGTTTTATTACGATTATGGGTTCTGACACGAGATTATATGAAGTAGTAAAAAGAGGTTCGTTACTCGGTGGATTCTTTGTTTTAATTTTACTTCTATTAGTAAACGGAAGCTTATTACTCAACATGGATATTGCAGTAACTAAAGACGTACCAGCATTAGTTGTCGCAAACGCTGTGCACCCAATTTTTGGTTCTATATACTCGATCGTCATTATCGTACTTATCTACAATACAGTCGTTGCATTAATGTATGCGGTCCTCGTTCGATTCACACGTTTTAGAAGTAAACAATACGTCATTTTACTAGTCGTATTAATGATCGTATCATTCTTATTAACACGTATCGGATTCGTTACATTAATTAACATATTCTATCCATTATATGGATATTTAGGAATAATTATCGCAATCGGCTACTTTGTACTATGGGTGAGAAAGAAAGTTCAACGCTCACCGTATTACGACAATACAAATAGTGAAAAATAAAATAACACTCCTAAATTGGACGACCAGTTTAGGAGTGTTTGTTTATACTGAAAAACTTACTTAACACCAAGTTCTTCTTTTAGTGCACGTTGTAATGTTTGACTAAAATTAATGCCTTTTTCTTTACCTAATTCCACTAGATAATTTGGTAATGTCACCATTTTATTCACTGTTTTGTTTTCTTCTTTTATACGTAAAAGATGAGTATCTGCAACAATTAGTTGTAGTTGTTCATTGTCATTTAATAAAGGTTTTAGTTCAGAAAAATCAGTCGCATTTGGAATATAATCCCCGTCATCCTCCATTACTAACAGGTGCCCCTCTAATGCATCTTTTGCCATATAAATAGCATCCTCAATATCCTCACCAAATGTAAGAGCACCTGGTAAATCTGGAAACCTTACGTTATAGTTTTCATCTTCTTTTTCAAGAATTGCATAATAATGATATTTCATAGTAAGTCCTCCTAATTTATTTGCAAGCAGTCTATAAAAGCCCTTCTTGCTTTAAAATTGAACGCTCTGTACCTCGAGGTAAATCTTTTTTTGGATGAGGCACAGTTACTTTTCCTGGATTTGTATCATGTTTAAAATGGTAATGACTTCCAACGATTTTAACAAGATACCAACCCTCGTGCTCAATCTTTTTAATAAGATCTTTTGATGAACTCATTAGATTTACCTCCTACAACAATTATAATATATGTTATAACATATGTAAAATATTTTGAGAATAAGAAAAGAACTACTTTAGCTCAGTAGTTCTATATCCTCTCACGTTCCACACGTCGTATAAAAGTCGTTGCCTCTCGACTCTTTTAAGTACTCTGGAACGTTGTCATTATATGGTTTTGTACTTGCCTTTAGCATTTCATGTACTTTATTGTAATCCCCATTTATTGCATCTTCTATCGCTTGCTCTACCGTATGATGTCTCGGCACAAACGATGGATTTTTTCGTTTCATTAAGTCATAATCTACGACGTGGTCACGATAATTTGGTGTAAATTCAAGTGTTCCTAAAGCGAGTTGTCTAAACGTATTTGTATAGTCGAGTTGTCTGTGTTCGATTTCCTTTAAAAATTCAATAATCATTTTTCGGTCGTTTTCATCGTTATAGTCAATATCTTCTATACCGATTTTTTCACCCATTAACGTAAACCATTTGCGGTTATAAAATTTAGGGAATTGATCGAGTACGGATTGCGCAATTTCAACCGCTTCTTTTTCATCGTCACTAAATAATGAAATCATTGCCTCTCCGAGTTTGCTTAAGTTCCAGTGCATAATTTTCGGTTGGTTTTGATAACGATATCTCCCGCCCTCGTCAATTTGGCTAAATACTGCGTCTTGATGATACGTTTCTAAAAATGCACACGGTCCAAAGTCAATTGTTGAACCGTCAATCGTTACGTTATCTGTATTCATAACTCCATGCACAAATCCAACACTTTGCCAATGTGCAACGAGTTCGGCTTGTTTTCTTACGACCATTTCAAAAAACATTTTGTATTTTTTGTTATCGTCAATATCTTTTAAATACGGATAATGTCTATTAATTGCGTAATCGACGATTTCTTTTAAATACGGTTCTCCAGCTACCTTGCCAAATTGAATCGTACCAACACGTAAATGAGAATTCGCAACTCGGATTAGTAACGCGGCTGTCTTATCGACTTCTCTTTCAGCAACTTCAGTCGTTTCTAATAACGCTAAACTTCTCGTCGTCGGTATATGAATATTATATAAAAACTCTGAGTAAATGTATTCTTTAATGGCAGCGTCGATCGGCAGTAATCCGTCTCCACCACGAGAATACCTCGTCGGTCCACTTCCCTTTACAGCTATGTCAACAGGTGAATTGTCTAATAATGTTTCGCCTATTATTATTTGTCTGCCGTCTCCTAAAATAACTGGGTTACCAAACTGATGACCAAAATAACTTTGAGAAAATGGTGTCTCTTGATTATTAAATAAATCTGATGCACTTTTAAAGTCGAATTTACGACCTAACGGTACGTTAAATAGTTTCTCTTTAAAATCATAATGTAGTGGTGTATGAGTTTCATAAAATATTTCACTGTTATCTAAATATGTGTAGCTATACATATAATCTACCTCTTTGTAAAAATCGTTTCTTCGATTGTTTTATCTTCAGTGGCAATAATTAACGTTATAAATACCATTATACTTAACAGAATGAAAATATAAATATTAACGATTTCGTTTTGAATCTGATCTTGAATCATACCCATTAAGAGTGGCCCGCTCGCTGCGATAATGTAACCGACTGACTGAGAGAATCCGGACAACATCATGCTCCCGTCATATGTATTCGCCTTTAAAGAAAATAGAACCATACATGTTGAAAAAGCCGAACCTGCACCACTACCAATAAGAAGCATCGCAATTAGTAATACGATATTTTGTTGAACGAACATTAAACTAAAACCTGTAATGAAGCATATAAATATAATAATGACTGGTATTCGTTTATTTTTTACACTTTCAACAAATTGAGGGAAAATAAACGCAATCGGGACTTGAATAAACTGTGCGAACATAAAGTAGTATCCCGCAGTTTTAAATGTCAACCCTTGTGCAACTAAAATTGTCGGAACCCAAGCGACGACGCTATAAAAAATCATAGATTGTAAACCGAAGCTAAGTGCGAGACCCCACGCTATTCTCGATTTTGTTATGTCTTTCACAGTGAGTGTAGGTGTATTCTCATCGACTCCTTTAGTATGATAAGTCGGTGCTTTTAATTGTTTAATCCAAAAAACAATCGCTAATAGAGCTAAAATAAGCCAAATCGATAACGATAATTTATAGTCATATCGACTCACCTCTGATAGTGGAACAGATAAACCACCTCCAATACCCGCCATACCGTTCATTACAGCACCGTATAAGCCAGTGATAAGACCAATATGAAGCGGGAATTTTAGCTTCACATAACTCGGAATCGTCACGTTTCCAACTGCTATACCTAATCCGATAATAATTGTACCTAATATAAACCACTCGACACTCGATAAGTTTCGAATGACGAGACCACATAATATAAAAATTAAAGAATAAAATATAATCAAGTTAATAGAATATTTTCGTACGAGTCTCGGTATAAATGGTGACGCAATACCAAATATTAAGAGTGGTATCGTCGTGAGAAGTCCTGCGACTGTATTCGAAATATGTAATGAGGCTTTAATTTGATCGACTACAGGACCAACAGCTGTAATTGGTGCACGTAAAATCGATGCAACGAACATCAATGAAATAATTAGCATCCAATGCTCTTTTAAATCATATAATTTTCCACTCAATAGTATCCTCCTTAAACTAGAAAAACACAGCCAATAATTGGCTGTGTAATTATATTATAACGTAATATGAGTACCCGCTTCACCTGCTAATGCTTTAACCGCATCAGATAATGAACAAATAATCGATTCTTTTCCTTCACCTGATTTTGCAAAACCAATTGCTGCCTCTACTTTAGGAAGCATTGAACCTGACGCGAAGTGACCTTCTTCAATATATCGTTCCATTTCTTCGACAGTGACGCGTTCTAATTTTGTTTCGTTTTCTGTACCGTAGTTAATAAGAGCGTTCGGTACATCTGTTAAAATCATTAACTTATCTGCATCACTTTGTAGTGCAAGTTTAAGTGCTGAACGGTCCTTATCGATTACAGCGTCCACTCCGTGAATGACACCGTCTTCGTCACGCCAAACCGGAATACCCCCACCGCCTGAAGAAATAACGATCGATTGTTCAGAAAGTGTTTTAATTTCTTCGACACCGTGAATAAGTTTTGGTTCTGGAGATGGCACGACGCGTCGATATCCACGTCCTGCGTCTTCTTTCATGTCGTATCCGAGTTCTTCTTCCATACGTTTTGCTTCTTCTTCAGTGAAGAATACGCCGATTGGTTTAGTCGGATTTTGAAACGCTTCGTCGTCTTTGTCAACTTCAGTCATCGTGAGTAATGATACGACGTTTTTGTCGATATTTGCTTCTTTCAGCTTGTTTTTTAGTGCTTGCTCAAGCATGAATCCAATCATGCCTTGTGATTCCGCACTACTTACAAATACTGGCATCGGTTTAATGTCAGCTTTAGCCGCTTCATTTTGAGCAATAATAAGACCAACTTGAGGTCCGTTACCATGAGTAACGATAATTTCGTGTCCTGCTTTGATGAGGTCAACCATACTCGTCGCTGCGCTATACACGTTTTCGTACTGGTTCTCGTAAGTTGGCTCTTGTTTTGGTTGTAAAATTGCGTTACCACCTAATGCTAAAACTACTTTTTGACTCATTCATACCACTCCTGATTAAATATTTAATTGATGCCATATGGTCACTCACATTTGACGTAAGATTTAATTTATACAGCATTTTTATTTTATCAAAACTTTCTTTATGAATAAATAAGTAATTTTAGTGATTTCATATCTTTTTAATACGCTAATTTATACAACGCTTTTGCTAAAACTTCAATCCCTTTAACTAAATCTTCAATATCTGTGTCTTCTTCGACGTTATGAGATAATCCACCGATAGATGGTACGAACAACATACCTGATGGTACAAACTGTGAAAATATTTGTGTGTCATGACCTGCGCCTGAAACCATAAACTTATAGTTCCCTGATGTTACTTCTTTTGCAGAATCTTCGATCGTTTTTATAATTTCTTCATTCATCAATGTTGGTTGTTCATCTAAATGAAGTGTAATCGTCGCTTCTAATCCATTTTTTGTAGCAACTTCTTGAATCGTATCTTCGACAATTTTACTAAAGTGATTTAATTCCTTTTCGTCTATATGACGCGTGTCTACACTAAATTCAATTTCACTTGGGACAACGTTCGTGACATTTGGAACGAGGTTTACTTTACCAAACGTAATGACAAGTGGATCTCCAATCTCTTTAGCTTTCTGATTTAGTCTTTGTACGATTTCGCTAAATGAAACAACTACATCTTTTCTATAACCCATCGGTGTTGTTCCAGCATGGTTTGCTTCATCTTTTAAGTTTATGTAATATCGTTTAAAACCAACAATACCTGTAACGACACCGATTTGTTTTTGTTCTTTTTCTAGCACTTGACCTTGCTCAATATGAATTTCTATCCACGCTTTAATGTCGTTTCGTACTGAGTCGTCTGTTCTAAAGTCAAAACCTGATTGTCTCATCGCATCGACAAAATTAACGCCTTCAGAGTCTGTAAGTCCTTTTACAATTTCGTTATCTTGAATGTTAAAGAAGTTTTTACTGCCCCAAAATGCAATTGGGAACCGGCTACCTTCTTCTTCAGCGAGTGCAAGTACTTCAATATTTTTCTTAGGTTGACCATATTTTTCTTTTAAGTAAAGAATCGCTGTAAGTCCGGCGAGAATTCCGTATTGCCCGTCGAGATGACCACCTTCAACGACAGTGTCGATATGAGATCCCGTTAAAATCGTCTCATCGCTATTTACTCCAACGAGTTTACCTGAAACGTTACCGATTGAATCTTGAACGACTTCTAATCCGTTATTATCGAATTCTTCAATGAGGGCATTAACGGCAGCCTTCCACTCATCTGTATATAATAATCGTGTAATCCCATGTGGTTCTAAACCACCAAAACGAGAAAATTTTTCATCTAACTTTATAAACGTTGAACGAATATCCATATATCATGCCCCTAATTCAATCATTTAGTTCATTAAGTTTTGAGGGTTTCCTTCTAAAAACTTAATCGTATTTTCAAATGCGATTTTTGCTCTTAACTCCATCGCTTCATCTGTTAAGAATCCGACGTGTGGTGTTAATACTGTGTTTTTTGCATTTAATAATTTGTAGTCCCCTGGAATTGGAGGTTCCATATCATATACGTCGATTCCTGCTCCAGCGATTACATCGTTATTTAACGCATCTGCTAAAGCATCGTTATCAACGACTGGTCCACGCGCACAGTTAATTAAAACGGCACTTTCTTTCATCTTTTCAAACTCTTCTTTACCGAGTAAATGATGCGTATCTTTCGTTGCTGGTACGTGTAAAGTAATGATGTCTGACTGTTTTAACATGTCATCTAAGTCCATATACTCCATACCGAGTTCTAATGCTTCAGGTTTTTCACTCGAGCCGTTATACGCGATTAAGTTCGCTCCAAACGCTTTAAATAGCTTTGCAGTTTCTAAACCGATTTTACCTGTTCCGATAAAACCAACTGTTTTTCCTTTAATTTCTCTACCTTGGAAAGCACCAAGGAAGTTTTCAGCTTTTCTCGTATCACTGTCTCCTTCAGTGATTTTTCTGAATACGTCTAACGTTAAACCGACCGCGAGTTCAGCAACAGCTGTATTAGCATAACCTGCAGCGTTACTTAAAAGAACTTTTTCTTTCGTATTTGCGTCATCTAATTCCACGTGATCGACACCTGTAAATGCAACGTTAATGTATTTTAAGTTCTCATTTTGTTCGATTGCTTCTTTTGGATATGGATTGTTCGCAATCATAATAACGTCAGCGTCTTTACTACGCTCGATTAATTCATCTTTATCCGTCGTTTTCTCGTTGTAATACACAAATTCGTGACCTTTTTCTTTAATCGGTGCTGCGAGTTTTTCCACCATTTCGTCCGGTATGTTTAGAGGTTCTAATAATTTAACTAACATAGTACCATTCTCCCTTCACAATTCGATATACCCTTAAGCGTTTCTATATAATCCCTTTCTCACTCCAGTGAGTAAGAACTTTTTCTAACGCGTATTTAACGTGCTCGTATACTAAGCCACCTTGCATAAATGCGATATATGGTTCCCTCACTGGCCCATCTGCAGATAATTCTAAAGATGCACCTTGTATAAATGTTCCTGCTGCCATAATGACTGGATGTTGATAGCCTGGTATTAAATCTGGAATCGGTAAAAATTTAGAGTTTACAGGACTCGCGCTTTGTACCATTTGTATAAATGAAATCATTTCTTCTTCAGTGTTAAACTGAATGCTTTGTATTAAGTCAGTACGTGTTTCATCGAATAGTGGATCTGTACGATACCCTAATTTCGTTAACACGTGACTCGTGAGTAGCGCTCCATTTAAACTTTCGATTACAGCGTGTGGCGCCATAAATAATCCTTGGTACATATCGAGTAATACTTCTAGTGACGCACCCATTTCTTTACCGATACCTGGGACTGTTAACCTGTAACTAACACGTTCAATTAAATCTTTACGACCAACGACGTATCCACCCATTTTAGCAAGTCCACCACCTGGGTTTTTTATTAAACTTCCAGCAGCGATATCCGCACCGACTTCAATCGGTTCTCTACGTTCTACAAATTCACCATAACAGTTATCGACAAATACGATAATATTTGGATGACGTTCTTTAATCCTTTTTATAACCGCTTCAATTTGTTCGATCGTTAACGATTTTCTCGTCGAGTATCCACGTGAACGCTGAATACCGATTACTTTCGTATTGTCTTTAATGTTGTTTAAAATCGCATCGACATCGAACGCTTTATCGTCAATTAAATCGACGTAATTAAAATCAATACCGAGTGCTTTCATACTTCCGACGTCTTCCTCACTATCTCCGATCACTTTCTCTAACGTGTCGTACGGCCAACCCGTAATGTATAATAACTCGTCACCACGTTCTAATAACGATAAAAGACTGAGAGAAATCGCATGTGTTCCTGAAATAATTTGCGCGCGTACTAGCGCATCTTCTGCTTTAAAAATATCTCTATAAATGTCTTCTAATTTGTCACGACCCGTGTCGTCATACCCGTAACCGGTAGTTCCAGTAAAGTCACTTTCCATGACGGAGTGATCGTTAAATGATTGCATCACTTTTTTAAAGTTGTCGTATGCAATTTGTTTATTCTGTTTTACAAGTGGTTCTATTTCTAATTCTGATTGCTTAATAATCTCTAATGCGTGTGTCATTGTTTCTCCTTTAAAATCTCTTGAACGATACTCATATCTTTTGTGTATCCTTCAATTTTGTAAACTTCTAAAGACTCGTCAAACGCTTCTTTCGTCACGTACGTTCTTTGTTTTAAATCATACAATTCGTTGATTTTACTCGGTTCAATATTTCTATTATACGCTTCATAATGCATTTTTATTCCGTCTTCTAAACAGTTTAACAGCGTACGTTTTTGCATAAATTTATTGACGATAAAATACATTTCCTCTGTCACATAATTTAAATTCGGATTTAAGTCACTTTTATTGAATAGTACAATGACCGGAATGTGTGACATATCGAGCTCTTTTAATAGAGCGATTACCGTATTAAAATGTGCGTCGATATATTTTGAGTTGTTATCGATGACGTGAATTAAAAAGTCACTGTCTCGTGCCTCTTCTAATGTAGATTTAAAACTTTCAACGAGTGTCGTCGGTAATTTTTGAATAAACCCAACCGTATCTGTCAAAATCGCATTAAACCCGTTTTGAAATCCTAACTTTCTCGTCTTCGGATCGAGTGTTGCAAATAATTGGTTAATTTCTTTCGTGTCCGCTTCAGTAAGTGCATTAAACATCGCTGACTTCCCAGCGTTCGTATATCCAATCAAACTAAATTTAGTGACATTACTACGATTTCTTTGATCGCGGTAATTTTGTCTCGTATTTTCAATCGTCTTTAGTTCTTTTTTAATCTCTTTAATTCGTCTATTAATATGTCGTCGGTCGGTTTCTAATTTCGTTTCACCAGGACCTCTCGTTCCGATTCCCCCACCAAGACGAGATAAGTTAATACCTTGTCCTCGAAGTCTCGGGAGTAAATACTCAAGCTGAGCGAGCTCGACTTGTAGCTGTCCTGCTTTCGTATTTGCACGTAAACTAAATATGTCTAAAATGACTTGTGTTCGATCGAGAACAGACGTATCGAGTATACTTTCAATATTTCTATTTTGTGATGCTTTAATTTCATCGTTTACGATGACGTAATCAAGTGTGTCATACATCGCTTTAACTTCTTCTAAAAAGCCACTTCCGACATAGTAACGTGTGTCGACTTCTTGGCGATTTTGAATGTGCGTATTTAATATATTAATGCCGATAGATTCAGCTAAAACCTTTAATTCAGATACTTCACTTTCAATGTCTTCAGTCTCTTTTGTATTGACGGCGATAATGATGCCTGAAAATTGTTGCTCCAACTTGTGTCACCTCCAAATTTTAAAAAATATTATCTGTTTTGTGTTTAACGTCAGTGTTTTAAGTGAATATAAGTAAGGCGAATAGATAAGGGTGATAATTAAATGGTACGTGAGTTTTACGATTTAAAAACAAGAGATATCCATAAAAACTTAATAAAAATGTCCGATTATAAAGATCATGTTGTACTAATTGTTGCGATGGCGAGTAATATCGACCGTTTTAATGATTTAACGATGCTAGAGAAACTCTACAGCAACTTAAAAGATCAAAGATTAGAAGTTCTTCTATTTCCTACAGATCAACTCGATGAAAAAGAAACACTTCGCTCTACTGAACTCGACCATGCGTTACATCAAGCATTGGCCATCGATTTACCGTTAATGGAAAAAGTAGATGTAAAAGGTGATACGAAACATCCGATTTTTAGTTACTTAACTGAAGGTAAATTTAAAATGTTTAAAAACGATGTGAAACGAAACTTTACGATGTTCGTCGTTTCTAGAACAGGTGAAATCGTTAAGCGACTCAATCACGATGTGAATTACGAAAGTCTATATAATATAATCGAACCATACTTAGAAGAAAGTGTATAGTAAAAGTCTCATTGATTTATGATCAATGAGACTTTTTTATGAATGTCTCTATTCTCTCAAATATCTCCGCTTCATCAGTACCGACTTTATACCATTCCACACTCAATTTATTTCTTAAATATGTCAATTGACGCTTCGCGTATCGTCGTGAATCTTGTTGAATATCTTCGATTACCTTATCTAGCGATTTTTTTCCGTTAAAATAATCGATGAATTCATGATAACCAATTGCTCCAAGTGCTGTTTTAGATAAGTCATACGTTTCAAAGAGGTTACTTACTTCTTCTTCAAGTCCTTCACTCATCATCGTTAAGACTCGCTCATTGATACGTTCGTATAAGACATCTCTATCGTCATATAATCCGATAATTAACGCGTCGTATTTTTCTTCAGTATCATGTGACGGTTTCGCACCTAAATCATGTTTTACGAGTACACGTATCATACGTTTACGATTGTTAATATGAACGTCTTCATTTAATGCTTTTACTTTCTCATACAATGCTTCACTAGAAAACGTTTCGTAATACTGTACACGTGCTTCTTTCTCTTTATGGTCTTCATCGTCAAACTGAAAATCGTTAATAAGCGCATGGATG
The DNA here is from genome assembly GCF_001815515.1 of Nosocomiicoccus sp. HMSC059G07. Classification (NCBI taxonomy): domain Bacteria; kingdom Bacillati; phylum Bacillota; class Bacilli; order Caryophanales; family Staphylococcaceae; genus Nosocomiicoccus; species Nosocomiicoccus sp. HMSC059G07. The sequence continues at coordinate 191,321 of NZ_KV820866.1, read as the reverse complement.
TAAAACGCAGTACCTCCAACGATAAATGGAATATTATCGTTTTTATATTCACGTTCCATTAACTCTCTGACTCTCGTTTGAAATTCTTTTACAGAAAATTCTTCTTCTGGTGATAAAATATCGATCATCTCATGGCGAACACCGTCCATCTCTTCACGAGAGATTTTACCAGTTCCGATATCCATCCCTTTATACACTTGCATCGAGTCGCCACTAATGACGTTTAAATTAAATCGTTGTGCGATTTTTATAGACATATCTGTTTTACCAACAGCAGTCGGCCCGACGAGACAAATTACTTTTTGTTTACTCTCCATCGATTACCGTGTCCATCCACTCTAAAATCATACGGTAGACGTCATTTTTAATATCTTCGTTTAAAATTTCATGACGATATCCTTCGTATAATACGGATTTTGTGTGTAATCCGTGCGCTTTTAAAGTCGCATCTAGCACTTCAACGTCTCTACCGTTATGACTAAATGGATCATCTTTACCGCTAATTAACAAAAAGTTTGTGTCTTTACTATAGTGTCCAATAACTGCTTCACTATTTACTGCAAAAATCGCATTGTTCACAGCTTTAAACGTATTAATCGATACCGGATGACCAGATAATGGATCTTTGTTGTAGTTCACGACGTTTTCATAGTTTTTGCTAATCCATCTATTTCTCGCTGTTCCTTCCACTTGACGATCAAATCCAGAAAATGCGAGACGATTAATAAATAAGCTCTTAGCGTCTGGTAATACTTTAGCGACACCGTTAACGAATGCTGTTTCAATCATCTCCATTGGCGACGTACGATTACCTGTTCCTACAATGATTGCACCCGCTGGTTGAATGGTTGAGAGTAATAATCTTAAAACGATACTCCCCATCGAATGACCGATTACAAATTTCGGTAAATCTTCTGGAAGTGAATCGTACACGTCTTTTGCGTCTCGAACGAGCGTTTCAAAACTTCCGATTTCTCCGCGATTCCCATTATCTCTTGAACCGTGTCCGTTATGATCATATACAACACCGTATATGTCGTGCTCTTTAAAAAAGTTTAAAAGATAATCATAACGTCCACTATGCTCTGAAATTCCGTGAAGGAGTAACATCGCAGCTTTTGGGTTTTCTGGTTCATATACTTTTACGTCAATCGCTTCATTTCGCGTATAGACGAGTTGTTGTTTCATTTAATAAACACCTCTTACTTCATAATACGATTAAACATTTTTTCAATTTCATACGTCGTCCACTTAATGATGACAGGTCTACCGTGTGGGCATGTATATGGTGACTTACACTTTGATAAATCATTTAATAATGCACGCATTTGTGTTAAATCTAAATAATGATTCGCTTTAATCGATTGTTTACAGCTCATCATAATCGACATCTCTTCACGGTATTTATTGACTGAAAACTCATCAGTATTCGAGATAAAATCAATGACTGACTCGATATCTCCTTCTGGATCGTCTTTTAATATCCACGACGGATATTCTGTCACTGTATATTGCTTAATACCCGTTTTTTCAATATTAAAGCCGAGCGCTTTTAAATCTTTTAGTTTTTCATCGATTCGAATGACGTCGTCATATGAAAACTCAAAGTGATATGGTAACAGTAAAGGTACACGCTCATCACTATTTTGAATGTTTTCATAGAAATACTCATACTTAATACGCTCTTGTGCAGCATGTTGGTCCATTAAATACATACCTTCATCGTTTTGCATGACGATATATGTGCCGTGAATTTGTCCGACGATTTCTAAATACGGTAATTTTGAATCGTTATAATCATCATACGACTCACGTGAATGACTCATATGCTCTTCTATTGGCGTATTCACATACGATACTTCATCTCTTTTTTCCGTATTAAAATCAAAATTATTTTGAGTTTTGCCTTCTTTATTCGAAAATATATTTTCCCTTTTATACTCGTTAAACGTATTGTCAAATACTGGACGTGATGAAAAATCAAACACGTTTTGTGTCATCACTGGCTTTTCAGTTTTCTCACGCGCTTCAATTTCTGGAATGAGACGTTCAGAACGTAGCTCTTCACGAATCGTCTGTTCGATTAATTGCTGTAACTCTTTTAACTTAGACAGTCGGACTTCAGTTTTCGCTGGATGGACGTTGACGTCTACGAGTTTTGGATCCATGTCGATATTTAATATGACGACTGGATATTTATCTTTTGGTAATAATGTATGATACGCTTCAACTACACTTTGTACGAGTCTAAAATCTTTAATAATACGTGAGTTGATCGCAAGGTTAATATAGTTTTTGTTACTTCTCGTAATTTCTGGTCGAACGATAAACCCTGATAATTTATAATCCGGAGTTTTCGCTTCTACTTTTACACTATGTCTCGCGACATTTAGTCCGTACACATCAGAAATGACTTCTTGTAAATTTCCATTTCCTTTTGTATGAAAACGGACTTTACCGTCAAATGCTAATTTAAACTGAATATGCGGATGGTTAAAACTAAAACGCTGCATAATATCGATAATACGACCCGCTTCAGTTTGTAAACTCTTTATATATTTATAACGTGCTGGTGTATTAAAAAATAAGTCTTCAATCGTAACGACTGTCCCGACACGTGATTTTCCATCGGTGTAATTTACTTCGCGACCACCACTATACTCGAGTTTAAACGGTTGTCTATCTTTACGATAACTTTCAACTGTCGCTTTAGACACCGCTCCAATACTCGCAAGTGCTTCGCCTCGAAATCCCATCGAACGAATTTCAAATAAGTCATAGTCTTCAGCGATTTTACTTGTTGCATGACGCTCAAATATTAAACGACTATCTCTGTCGTCAATACCTTCGCCGTTATCGACGACACGTATCATTTTTAGTCCGCTCTCTTCAATAAACACTTCAATCGAAGTCGATTTCGCATCTATAGAGTTTTCAACGAGCTCTTTAACGATCGAACTTGGACGTTCGACTACTTCACCAGCCGCAATCTTATTTTGGATAACTGGATCTAGTACGTGGACTCTCTCCATATAATCCCCTCTTTACTTTAGTTCGTCTTGAAGTTCACTCAGTAATGTCAACGCTTCTATCGGTGACATATGATTTACGTTTAATGCTTTGATTTTTTCTTCTACAACACTAAACGTTTCTGTGTCTTCTTCTAACGATAATTCAAGTTGTGTGACGTCTTCTTTCTTATCGTAGTTCGCTTCTTCTAAACGTTTTAAAACTTTTCTCGCTTCAATCGTCACTTCTCTTGGAAGGTCTGCGAGTTCTGCTACTTGTATACCGTAACTCTTTTCAACTGCACCTTTTTCCACCTTATGTTGGAACTCAAGTTTACCGTTCTTTTCTGACGCTTTAACGTGCACGTTCATTAAGTGATGCAGTGACGCGTCTAAATTCGTCAGTTCATGGTAGTGCGTTGAAAATAGTGTTTTCGCACCGATATGATTATGAATATACTTTAACATCGCTTCAGCGAGTGCCATGCCGTCGTACGTACTCGTACCTCTTCCAAGTTCATCAAATATAATTAAACTATTTTTTGTCGCGTGTTTTAACGCATCATTCGCTTCCATCATTTCTATCATAAATGTTGATTTACCACTCGATAAATCGTCACTCGCACCAATTCTCGTAAATATTGCGTCAAATACAGGTATCTTACATGATGATGCTGGTACGTTCATACCGATTTGCGCCATAATTGTAATCATCGCAACTTGACGCATATACGTACTTTTACCACTCATATTCGGTCCAGTAATTAAATAAATAAACGTATCGTTATCCATAACGACGTCATTTGGTACGTACGTTCTTTCTCCGAGCATCTTTTCAACGATTGGGTGTCTTCCATCGATAATTTCTAATTTCCCGTCCGTAAACGTTGGTCGAACGAGTTGGTGCGTATTAGATACGTCTGCAAAACTAATTAAGCAGTCAAGTATAGACAGTTGTTCACTCGTACGCTGTAGTCTTGCCGTGTGTAATTTGACGCTGTCACGTAACTCGACGAACATTTCATACTCTAAGATGACACTTTCATCTTCTGCTTTTAGTATTTTATCTTCCATTTCTTTTAACTCTGGCGTAATATAGCGCTCTGAATTCGTTAACGTTTGTCTACGGTCATAACCAAAGTTTTCAGCGTTAAATGTCGCTGCTTGTCCTTTTGAGATTTCTAAAAAGTATCCGAACACTTTGTTAAAACCGATTTTCATATTTTTAATGTTCGTTCTTTCTTTTTCCGTTTCTAAATAATTTTCTAACCACTCTCTTGAGTTATGTTGTAAATCTCTTAACTCGTCGAGCTTTTCACTAACACCTGATTCAAAAATATTACCTTCACGAATCGTCTTTGGTGCGTCAGATTTTAATACTTTTAGCATTGAGTAGACGTCACTTAACACGTCAAAGTCTTTAAATAACACATTATCAATTAAACCAATCGATGAAAGTAATCGGTACACGTCAGGTAAGCCTTCTAAAGAATCTCTAAGTTCTACAAATCCTTTTACGTCGATATTTCCAAAACTCATTCGACCTGTCAGTCTTTCGATATCATAGACGTTATTTAACGCAGCTTTTATATCTTCACGCTCGATAAAATTGTCGAGTAACACTTGAACGACGTCTTGACGGTTTTTAATCTCATTAACGTCGATGAGTGGCGATTCTATTAAACGCTTCAGTTTACGTCGCCCCATCGGTGTTTCTGTTTGATTTAAGTACCAATATAACGATCCTTTTTGCTTTTTAGTTTGAAGATTTTCAACGAGCTCTAAGTTACTAATCGTCGACTGAGATAACTTTAAATGTAAGTCGACATTGATCTCTACAATATCTTTTAAATGTGTTAGTTTTTGTTTGTTTTGAGTTTCTATATAAGATAGTAACTGTGTATGAGCATTCTCTTCACTATGTTCTACGACAGTGATTAACGGTGGATCTGTAAACATGTTTTTAAGTACAGTTTCTCCGTCATTTGTCGTCACGATTTCTCTCGCATTTATACGTGATAATTGAGTGTTTAACGTATCTGTGTCTTTCGTTTTAAATTGATACATATCACCCGTCGAAATATCTCCGTAAACGACTTCGTACGTATCTTTATTTACATATAGTGATAAAATATAGTTACTTTCATCTTGTTCGATACCAAAATCATCGATTAACGTTCCCGGTGTAATGACGCGAACGACTTCACGTTGCACCATACCTTTTACGAGCTTTGGATCTTCCATCTGTTCACAAATCGCGACTTTATGACCTAAGTTAATGAGTTTTTCAATGTAGCGCGTCGCAGAATGATGCGGTACCCCTGCCATCGGTACTTTACTCGTTTTATCTCTCGCAGTTAACGTAATTTCTAACAGCTTAGCCGCTTCAACTGCATCGTCATAAAACAACTCATAAAAATCACCAAGTCTAAAAAATAAAAAGGCATCTTGATAGTTTTCTTTAATCGATAAATATTGTTTCATCATCGGAGTAACGTTCGACATATACACTCATCCTAACCATTAATATGACTTAAATTATACCATGAAAAAAAGAGTGGCTCTAGCCACTCCCTTACTCAACGTCTTTACTTATATTATTCACTATATTATTTTCGCCTATTAATTAGTTTGATAATTAAATAAACAACAAGACATAATATCCCTATATTTATTAAAAGTGAAAACGGAGCTACAGCAGCAACTATCATAATACCCCTCCTATTGTATTGTTTTATACATTAGTTCTCTAATACTTTTTAACCTTTCTATTAAAAAGTATATTAGCATATTATGAAAGCGTTTAAAAGTATTTTTTTACAAGAAAAAAAGAGTGGCTCTAGCCACTCCCTTACTCAACGTCTTTACTTGCTTTATTGTTCATCGCAGCACCAGTTTCACCTTCTAAGTGATCTCCACCTGTACGCTCGATAATTTCATATGTCACTGAACTACTAATCGCGTGTGACACCATTTGTAAAATGTCGTTTACATTTTCTTGCGCATCGATAAATTGCTGAACGATTGGCATATCGTCAAGTTCTTTTTCGAGTACGTCAATTTTTTCTTGTGCAAGTTCATATGCACGTGTTTTCCCGTAACTTTGGAAGTTTACTGCCTGTTGTTGTAGTGAACGTAAACTTGCCATCTTTTCACGGATTTCTTTATTTTCGTGAATTTTCGCCTCTGCCTTTTCAAAGAATTTTACTTCTTCAGTTTCCGAAATCATTTTACCGACTTCTTTTGCAGCTGCTACAATTTCATCTTTAGTTGCCATTATAACTCACCTTTTATTTTTAGTATGTCACTATTATAAAGTATATCATTGAATATTACTATCCGTTCACCATTTTATAATATACACCTTTTTGGTCGAGGAGTTCTTTATGACTTCCGGATTCAATAATTTCACCATGCTCTAATACGATTAAACGGTCGACTGCGCGCACTGTATTTAATCGGTGTGCGATGATTATAGACGTACGACCTTTCATTAAGCTTTCTAATGCTTCTTGAATTTTTAACTCTGTAATCGTGTCGATACTTGAAGTCGCTTCGTCGAGTAATAATATGTTCGGGTTACGTATAAACGCACGTGCGATTGATATAAGTTGACGCTCTCCGACAGATAATGCATGATTTTCTCCGTCGATCACTGTGTCATATCCATATTCAAGTTCCATAATAAAATCATGAGCGTTCGCATTTTTACATGCTTCGATAATTTCTTCATCAGTCGCGTCTAGCTTACCGAATCGAACGTTTTCTTTAATCGATGCGTTAAATATAAACGGATCTTGTATAACGAACGCACTGTTTTCTTTTAAGACGTGTCGCTTATAGTTTTCGATGTTTTCTCCGTCGATTAAAATCTCACCTTTGTCAACTTCGTAAAATCGATTCAATAATTGTACGATCGTCGTTTTACCAGCACCTGTTGAACCGATTAACGCAATCGATTCACCTGGCTTGATGTCAAACGATACATCGTTAATTGTCGGACGCTTTTGATCTTTGTCGTAACTAAATACGACGTTTTTAAACTCGATATGACCGTTTAAATCTCTATCTGTAATCGTACCGTCATCTTTTTCTGTTTCAGTATCGATAATATGGAATACACGTTCTGCCCCTGCGATTGCAGAAAGTACTTGGTTAAACTGGTTCGCTAGATCTGCGAGTGGACGTGTAAATTGTCTCGCATATTCAGCGAATACGACGATAATACCAACTGTTACAGTATCTGTCGTTAGTGCGAGTATCCCACCGATACCTGCAACGATTGTAAAACTTAAGTTGTTTAACATGTTCATAATTTTAGGAATCATACCACTGTAAAGGTTCGCCCAAAATGTGACGTCACGTAAGTTTCTCGTTCTCTTTTCAAATTGATCGATAACATAATCTTCTTGAGAGAATGCTTTAACGATTTCTTGACCAGAAATTACTTCTTCGATATAAGCGTTTAACTCCCCAGTACTTCTTTGACGTATTCTATATAACGGACGCGTACGGTTTGTTATATACTTTACCAGAACAAATAATAACGGAATGATTGTAAGCGTAAGTATTGTAAGTAACGGGCTTAGGTACAGCATGACTGAAATTGTACCGATAAGTGTAATTACAGATGTCGTAAACTGTATGAATGAGGAGTTTAACGTTTGAGAAATTGTCTCGATGTCGTTTGTCATACGACTCATTAACTCCCCTTGTTGACGTTTATTGTAAAAGTCGATCGGTAAATACTGCATATGATTAAATAATCGATATCTCATATTAAATACTGTACGTTGACTCGCACCAACCATAATAAACGACTGTGCTAACGTCGAAATACTATGAAGGACATATACACCGAGTAATACGAGTAATAGAGTTACAAACCCATCAAACTCTTTTGGTACGAGATAGTTATCGATCGCTCGACCAACTAAAAACGGACCGATGATACCGAGTAAACTCGTAATGACAACGATAATTATTACGAGTAATACTTTGTAACGTTCATCTCTCATAAACTTCCAGAGTCGCTTTAACGTACCAGACATATTCGATGCACGTTGCTGATTTTTGTTTCCTTTATTGCCAATATCTTCTTTTTTTAATATTGGTTTTAAACCGAAAGGTTCTCTTATAAATTTAATCATCAAACGACCCTCCTGTCTTTTGGCTTTCTACAATCGATTGATATAACTCAGATTCTTTCAGGAGTGAATCGTGTGTACCAATTGCTGATACTTTTCCTTTTTCAAGAAGAAGTATTTTATCCGCAGTTTGTGCCGTTGAAATTTTTTGCGTAATAATAATTCTCGTGACATTTAAATCACTCATCTTTTCCCATAAACTACTTTCAGTCGTTCTATCTAACGCACTCGTTGAGTCATCTAATATAAGGATAGATGGACGCTTTAAAAGTGCACGTGCAATAGATAGACGTTGTTTTTGTCCACCAGATAACTGCACGCCGCGTTGACCGACTTGTGTGCTATATTGATGATCAAAACGAATAATGTTGTCGTGAACTTGTGCTTTTTTCGTCGCATCATAGACGTCAGCTTCTGTCGCAAATTCGTCTCCCCAGAGCATATTTTCAAAAATTGTACCGGTAAATAACACTGCTGACTGCGGAACGTATCCAATGAGTTCTCGTAATTCATTGACGTTCCAATCTTTCACATTTTTACCGTCGACATACACTTCTCCGTGCTGTGGATCATATAGTCTTGGTATAAGATTCACGAGTGAACTTTTACCAGAACCAGTCGCCCCCATAATGACGAGTGTTTCATTTTTATCAACTTTAAACGAGATGTCTTCTAATATATTTGAAACGCTGTTCACGTATTTAAATGTTACATTTTTAAACTCTACAGATGCACCTTCATTGTTATCGATTTTCTTAGCAGTTTCTGCTTCAGTAATATCTGCATGTAACACTTCACTAATACGGTCTGCTGAAGCTTTCGCACGCGTCGCAGAAATAATTAGGAAACTGAACATAGAAAATCCGCCTTGCATTCTTAACGCGTAGTTAATAACAGCGACGACTTCACCGACTTGTACTGAACTCGTCTGTAATAAGTCAGACGATACGTAAAGTACGAGCAGTAAACTTCCGTTCATAATGAGTAAAAGAACCGGTAAGATCGACTCCATTAATCGAAGTCCAAAAATCATATCATCGCGTAGTTTACCTGCAATACCACTAAAACGATTCGATTCATATTCTGCACGGTTATTTACTTTAATTAAAAGCATCCCGCTTAAATTCTCTTGGAAGAAGCGGTTAATCTTATCGAGACGTCTTTGAATACGACTGAAAATAGTCGCTCCCATTTTCGCAACGATATATAAAAAGACGAGTAAAATCGGTGTCAATAGTGTTAAGTAAAAGCCGAGTTTTACGTTCACGACAAATGACATCACTAACGACCCGATAACGAGAAGCGGTGCACGTAGTAATATACGCATTCCCATAAATAGTAACATCTCAGAAATTAAAACATCTTGAGTGAGTCTCGTAATTAGCGTCGAACCGTTAAATTTTGATAACGTCTCTAACGAAAAACGTTGGACACGTCTAAAAATCGCATTTCGTAAGTCATTACCAAATGCATTCGTTGCAAAGCTCGATAAATATGTGTTAAAAATACCGGCAATAGTTGAAATGATCGATGCAAATAACATCAGACCTAAATAAAACCAAACGGTATTTAAATTATTTTCTGCAATCCCGTCATCGATTACCCCCTGGATAAATAACGGCTGAATTAACTCCACCGCAAGCTCTACAAACATAAGTAAAAGCCCGAGGATGATCAGCCATTTATACTTTAGCGCATAACTAAAGACTGTTCGCATAGTGACACCTCTTATTTCGGTTTTCGAATTACTTTAAACCTATTTTAGCACAATTACACTGAACTTACTGATGAAGTAGATTAAATTTTCAAAATCATTCTTTCGTCCGAATCAAAAACGATGATTATAGAATTTTTAACGTGATTCCTATATATTAAAAGTAACTTTTTAAACAAAAATCTAAGGAGTTAATGAGATATGGATGTTCAGTCAGAAAAGTTTCAAGTAGAACAGCTGAAACGTAATATTGAAAATTTTCTAACGCATATTAGTGATGACACAATGAAAACCGCGCTACAAAACATACAGAAAAGACGTGCGGAGAGTGATATTAAAGTTGTCCCGGTAGATGTTTTAATTGATGATAATCGTAGACTCATCACAAGTTTACGTGAAAATAACATTTTCAACATCGGAGATTTAAGACGATTTGATTCGAAGTCTTTACAAATCGTACTCAAAGGGGCCGAACCTGAAGAAGTCGAACGATTAGTAAAAGATAAAGACGAAATGATCCGCGACATTACGAATCATACGTTCCCAAAAATTGATATTGATAATTTAACTCAAGATGCGCGTACATTATTAAATTATTGGTACTTTAATACGACATACAAAAATGAAGTGGAACAGTTAAAAAATGAAACTGTTACAAATGACGCGGAAAATCTATTAAAAACGATGAAGAAAAAACGTGGTATTTTTATGTCGTGGTTTCAATCTTCAGCTGAAAAAGAAAAGATTAACGCGGCGTTTCATCAATTTGAAAAAGTACAACCAGAGCTCAGTCAACTACATAAAGATGTCGATACGCTCTATAGTGATCTAAATAATGAGTTAAAAATAAAAGAAGCATTTATGAATGACAGTGCGTCATTTTATGCATTTATAGAATCTAGAACAGGCGTCTCGTCGAGTCAACACGCAGGCGATTTACCTTCAGTATTAGTTGAAAAAATAACAAACATGGATCTCGACGTATCACTACTTACAGGTGGAACATTACGTCCGTATCAAGCATTCGGAACGAAGTATGCGTTGTATAACAAACGCACGCTAATCGGTGACGAAATGGGGCTCGGTAAAACGATTCAAGCACTCGGAGTGATTACGCATTTATTTAAGGAAAATAAAACGCGCGCATTTGTCATTTGTCCAAAAAGCGTGATGGCGAACTGGGCACATGAAATTGAAAAATGGACGAGCATCCCTGTAAAAATATTTCACGGTGCTAAGCGTGACGAAGCGTTTAACGAATGGCTTGAAACACCGAGTATTTTAATTACAAATCCAGAGCATACGAAAAACATAGATTTCGACGCATTAGATTTTATCGACTGCTTAATTATCGATGAAGCGCATTTAATTAAAAATCCAAATACACAGCGTACAAAAAATGCTATGGCGCTTGCTGAAAAAAGTGAATACGTCATGATGATGACAGGTACACCGATTGAAAACAATTTAAACGAGATGAAGCACTTAATCGGCATACTACAACCTCAAATCATTAAAGAAATCGATAATAATCCACGTATGAATGAACCAGAAACATTTAAGACGATCGTATCACCTGCCTATTTAAGACGTAAACGTATCGATGTGTTAAAAGAACTCCCAGATATAGAATTCATCGAGATGTTTTCTGAAATGAGTCAAAAAGAACGTCAGTACTATAACGACGCTGTTCGAGAAGGCTTACCTGGTCTTATGAAGATGAGACGAGCTGCATTTACTGGTAATAACATCAACGATTCTGAAAAACTCGCGAACTTAATAGAAATTTGTACAGAGGCAAAAGAAAACGGTCATAAGATCTTAATCTTCAGCTTCTTTAAAGATAATTTAGAGCTCATCCATCAAACACTCGGTGCGCAAAGTGCGGGGATCATTTCTGGAGACGTTTCAATGAACGAGCGTCAAGAAATGATTGATACGTTTACACATCGAGAAGCTGGTGCAACGTTAATCGGCCAAATTGACGCAGCAGGTGTTGGTTTAAACATACAAGCGGCAAACATTGTAATTTTATGTGAGCCACAGTGGAAACCTTCGACAGAGCTTCAAGCAATTGGTCGAGCGTATCGTATGGGACAAACAAAAAACGTCATCGTGTATAGATTGTTATCGGAAAACAGTATCGACGAAGCGATCACACAAGTTAGAGATGAAAAACTAAAATCATTTAACCTATACGCAAACGACTCAAGCGTTGCTGATGTCTTTAAAGCTCAAGAAATAGAAATTAATGAAAAAGATATTCAAAAAGAAGCATTTGAAATCGAAAGAAAACGATTAGAAGAGAGTCAGGGTGCATAGATGGAGTTAGAGTTTGGGTTTAATTTTACGCAAAATCGATTTGCGTAAACGAGCACTCAGTTTCGTTGACAATTAGAGCTTTTGCGTCAAATTAATGAGCAACCCTTTTACACAAAAGCGATTTATGTTAAACAATAAAAAATAATTTTACAATAACCCGATTTGCGTAAACGCATGTTCAAATTCGTTAACGCAAAATCTCCAAAACCTCTCACCCAAACAAAAAGAAACACGCAAACTAAGATTTCTCTTAATTTGCGTGTTTTATTATGCGAAATGATTCATCAGTTCGTTAAACTGATCGTCTTTTAACTTTAAATCATGATTAACGACTGCTTCATCTAAATAGCCGTCGATATGTGATGCATATGATTTAGAGTGATTGTCTTGATATAAAATTCCTTTTAATAACCCTTCGTGCTCGTTGATATAGTTCATTACTTTGTTACGATCTTCTCTATCGTAGTCTTCGATATCTTCAATATCAGTCACGCGTTCTTTAAACCATTCATATGTGTTCACTTTGTTGTATGTGACACACGGACTATAAACGTTTACGAATGCGAAGCCGTCGTGCTTAATTGCCGCTTCAATTATTGCAGTTAACCCTTTAATATCACTCGAGACACTTTGAGCGACAAATGTCGCACCACTTGCCATCGCAGTTGATATTGGAACGATTGGACTTTCGATTGAACCGTCTGGTGTCGTGTTCGTAACAAATCCTTTCGCACTTGACGGTGACGTTTGACCTTTTGTTAAGCCGTACACTTGGTTATCCATGACGATATACGTCATATCGATGTTACGCTTGATTGCGTGAACAGTATGTCCAACACCGATCGCAAATCCGTCACCGTCTCCACCTGTTGCGATAACTTCTAAATCTTTGTTGGCCATTTTAATACCTTGGGCGATTGGAAGACTTCTACCGTGAGTTGCGTGGAAACCATATGAACGAATATATCCAGATACACGTCCACTACAACCGATCCCACTGACTAATGCTAAGTCTTCTGGCTCTAATCCAACGTTTGCAGAGGCACGTTGAATCGCAGATTGAATACTAAAGTGACCGCATCCAGGACACCAGTTTGGCTTTATATCGTTTCTAAAATCTTTAAATTTTGCCATGACTATTCATCCTTTAATTACAATAATTCGTTCAAATGACGTTCGATTTCTACCGGTTTTAACGGCGTACCGTCATATTTATTAAACTGAGACATTTTACTATGATGTGGGTAGTTCATCTTAATGATGTTAAACAATTGTCCCGTATAGTTTTGCTCGACGACGAGTATCTCTTTAGCGCCATCTAAGTATGGCTGTAGTGCTTCAATTGGCACTGGGAACAGTTGACGCATATGAATCGTCGTTATATTTTTATCGATACGTTCGACCGCTTCATCGACTGGGCCGTTACCACTTAAGAAACTAATGACGAGTAACTCAGAGTCTACGTCACCATTTATTTTAAACGGTGCATCGATCGTTAGTCCCTCAAGTTTACGCATACGTTTGTCCATTTGTGTTTTACGGTTCACTGCACTTTCGTTAGGCGTACCGTTCGGGTTATGTTCAACACCCGTGACGTGGTGAATACCGCCTTTCACTCCAGGAATCGGTCGTGCGGAAATACCACTTTCTGTCACTTTAAAGCGTTCAAAGTAACTTTCGTCTCCGTCGATGTCTTCAGTAATCATTTGTCCTCTATTAATGACGACTTTTGAAGGGTCAAACGGATTTGATGACTGCTTACCGAGTGACATTTGTAAATCTGATAAAAGAATGACAGGCACTTGATATTCATCTGCTAAGTTAAACGCTACAGTTGTCAGATAAAACGCATCTTCTACGTCTGTTGGTGCGAGGATGATTTTTGGAATTTCACCGTGCGTACCATAAATCATCTGCATTAAATCCGATTGCTCTTGCTTTGTAGGAAGGCCTGTTGACGGACCTCCACGCATCGTATCGACGATTACGAGTGGCGTTTCAGTCATACCTGATAGTCCAATAGACTCCATCATCAGTGACAGTCCAGGACCTGAACTAGATGTAAAACTTCTTGCACCTGCATAGTTCGAACCGATTGCCATCGTAACCGCTGAAATTTCATCTTCAGTTTGGATGACTGTACCATCGACCTTTGGTAAATGTTCGATCATATACTCCATAATGTCACTCGCTGGAGTAATTGGGTATGCTGCCATAAAACGTACACCTGCGTTTAATGCACCAAAACCTATCGCATCGTTACCAATGAGATATAAAGAATCACGAGTTTCGACTTTTTCTAATTCAAAGTCTCCGTCGATTTGGTCGAGTCGTTCTTCGATATAGTTAAACCCGTCTTTTAATGCATTTATATTATTATCGACAATTTCTTGCCCTTTACGTGCAAACATCGTATAAATCATATCTGTAAACTTCTCAATATCAAGATGCATAAGACTTGCACTTGCACCGACAGCAACCATGTTTTTCATTAACTTACTGCCGTGTTCATTTGCGATTTCAGTAAATGGAACTGCGATGAGCTGAACGTTTAAATCCTCTTTTACTTCTGGTTTAAACTTTTCGTCAGCTAATATTACACCGCCATCTATTAACTCGCTTGCGTTAATATCGATCGTCTCTTGATCGAACGCAACTAATATATTTGTGTGGTCGCTAATTGATCGTACTTCTTTTGTTGAAATACGAATGTTGTTGTTCGTATGACCACCTTTAATTCTTGATGAAAAGTGACGGTAACTATATAAATAGTACCCCATACGGTTTAACGTCGTTGAGAAAATTTCACCTGTCGACTCAATTCCCTCACCTTGTTGTCCACCGACTTTCCATGATAATTGACTGATCATTTTCGTGCCTCCTCTAACAATTAAATCATATCAAATTTAACTGTTGAATTCAGTGTACATACTGTCATTCACTTAAAATTCATACTTATGTCCGATTACTCTCGTATTAAAATCGGTTCAATTGTCTGTCTGACTGTATCAATCACTACTGCAGATAAAATACCATCACCTTTATCAGGTACGACATGTCGTTTTGGTAATTGGTCTAAAAATCTAGAAATGACCGCTTCTTTATCGATACCGAGTATGCCATCTTTATACCCTGTCATACCGACATCTGTTATGTACATCGTCCCGTTGTCTAAAACGACTGCGTCGTTCGTTTGAACGTGCGTATGCGTCCCGACGACAGCATTCACTCTACCGTCTAAATAATGTCCCATTGCAATCGCTTCAGATGTCGTTTCACAGTGAAAATCCACAAATATTTGATCAGCGGATTCTCTTTTTAACAATGCATCGATTTCTGTAAACGGGTTATCAATCGACTCCATAAAACTACGCCCTTGTAGATTCACAATCATTAACGTTTCATTGTTAATATTTACTTTTTTAAATCCTTCGCCTGGAACGATTGACGGATAATTAAGTGGACGGATAATTTTTTTATCTGCTTCAAAGAGTTCAAATACTTCATCTTTATGAAATGCATGGTTTCCGAGTGTGATAAAGTCCACACCGTATCCCATGAGCTCTTTATAAATCGCTTTTGTCATCCCTTTGCCGTGTGCAGCATTTTCTCCGTTTGCGATTGTATATTGTATGTTATATTCTCGTTTTAACTGTGGTAAATTTTCTTTTACCATTCGACGCCCAATTTTACCGACAATATCTCCAATAAATAAAATTCTCAATCTTTTATTCCTTTCATAAAAAAAGATTGGAAACAATGTTCCAATCTTTATTTGGCATATTCTACAGCCCTCATCTCACGGACAACTGTCACTTTAATATGTCCTGGATACTGCAGTTCATCTTCGATTTGTGATTTAATATCTCGAGCGAGTCGATATGCTTGTACATCATCGACGTCTTCTGGACGAACCATAATTCGAATTTCTCGTCCCGCTTGAATGGCAAACGACTTCTCTACGCCGTCGTAGCCTTCTGCAATTTTCTCTAAGTTTTCAAGTCGTTTTACGTAATTTTCTAACGTTTCACGACGTGCACCTGGACGTGCTGCACTTAATGCGTCAGCTGCTGCAACGATTATAGAAATGATACTCGTTGCTTCAACGTCACCATGATGTGAAGCGATTGCGTTAATCACTGTCTCGTTTTCTTTGTAGCGTTTTGCTAAGTCTACTCCGATTTCTACGTGTGAACCTTCGACTTCATGGTCGATCGATTTACCGATATCGTGGAGTAATCCTGCACGTCTCGCGAGACTCACGTCTTCGCCAAGTTCAGCAGCGAGCATACCTGCTAAAAATCCAACTTCTACTGAGTGCTTTAATACGTTTTGACCGTAACTTAAACGGAATTTCATCTTACCAAGATGTTTAATGAGTTCAGGATGTAAATTATGAATATCCAATTCGAATGCTGCTTGTTCACCAGCATCGCGAATGATACTCTCCATATTACGTCTTGCTTTATCGACCATTTCTTCAATGCGTCCTGGGTGAATACGTCCATCTAAGACGAGTTCGTCTAACGCATTTTTAGCGATCGTTCTACGTATTGGATCGAATCCTGAAAGGATAACCGCTTCTGGTGTATCGTCGATAATTAAATCGACTCCTGTTAACGTTTCAATCGTACGAATGTTACGACCTTCACGTCCGATAATACGACCTTTCATTTCGTCGTTTGGTAAGTTGACAACAGATACCGTCGATTCACTCGTGTACTCTGCTGCGTATCGTTGAATCGTCGTCGCAAGCAATTCTTTTGCTTTTCGGTCCGCTTCATATTCCGCTTGTTCTTGACGCTCTTTTAGCATTACAGCCATATCGTGTGACAGTTCTTTTTCGAGCGCTCTAAAGATTTCATCTTTAGCTTCAGCACTTGTTAATCCGGAGATGCGAGTTAATTCATCATTTTGTTGACTGATGATTTCATTAATCTTTTGTTCCTTGGCATCCACCGATTGCTGTTTGTCTTCAATTTTCGCTTCTTTTAAATCTAATATCTCATCTTTCTTATCTAGAGTTTCACTTTTTCTATCTAAGTTTTCCTCTCGAGAAAGTAGTCGAGATTCAAAAGCTTGTAGTTTTTGTCGTGCATCGTTTTGCTCACGATCAAACTCTTCTTTTAACTTTTGATTGTATTCTTTTGCTTCAAGCAATTTCTCCTTTTTTAAATTCATCGCAGTTTTATTTGCTTCTTCGATGATATGTTCAGCTGAAGATCTTGCTTGTTGCTGCTTATTCGTCATAATTCTATTGACGATTAAATATCCGATAACAACACCGAGAATAATACCAAGTAAGATTAAGAAAATGTCTTTCATGTCCACAAAAAACACCTCCCTAATACATGCTATTCACGTGTTGGTTAAAAATGTGTATTTTAAATATAATAATTTATCATACAGATTTCATTTTATATATTTTACATAAAAAAATCAAGCATGAGAGTGACTCATGCTTGATAATATTACTCATCAAATAGGCTGTTTTCTACTTCTTCACTTTCTTCAGTGACTTCACCTTCAAAGCCTAATTCGTTTCGTAATTTATCATTAATTTCTTCTAGTACTTCAGGGTTATTCGTTAAGTACTCTTTTGCGTTTTCTTTACCTTGACCGAGTCTTTCCCCGTTATAAGAGTACCACGCACCGCTTTTATCGACGATGTCGTATTCGACTCCGAGATCGAGAAGTTCACCTGTTCTAGAAATGCCTTGTCCGTACATAATATCTACTTCTGCTACTCTAAATGGTGGTGCAACTTTGTTTTTAACAACTTTAATTTTCGTACGGTTTCCGACGATATCTTGTCCGAGTTTTAACTGTTCTGCACGGCGCACTTCTAAACGAACTGAGCTGTAGAACTTCAGCGCACGTCCACCAGGTGTCGTTTCCGGGTTACCGAACATAACTCCAACTTTTTCACGAATTTGGTTGATGAAAATCGCTGTCGTATTACTTTTAGAAATTGCAGCAGATAGTTTACGTAATGCTTGTGACATCATTCTCGCTTGTAAACCAACGTGAGTATCTCCCATCTCACCTTCGATTTCTGCTTTTGGTGTTAATGCTGCAACTGAGTCAATAACGACGATATCCACTGCACCACTTCGTACGAATGCTTCGGCGATTTCTAATCCTTGCTCCCCGTGGTCTGGCTGAGACAGGTATAAATTCTCGATATCGACACCTAAGTTTTTAGCATACACTGGGTCCAGTGCGTGCTCAGCATCGATAAATGCAGCGATTCCACCTTGACGCTGCACTTCAGCAATCGCATGTAATGCGACTGTCGTTTTACCTGAAGATTCTGGTCCGTAGATTTCGATAATTCTACCTTGTGGATATCCACCGACACCGAGTGCACGGTCTAATGTGATCGAACCTGATGACGTCGTTTTTACTTTACGTCCAGGATCGTCACCGAGTTTCATAACGGCACCTTTACCGAACATCTTATCCATATTCTTTTGAACAGTTTCTAGAGCTTTTTGTCTTTCATCCATCTATTACATTCCTCCGAACTATCTTTTAAATCATTTTTCGATATTTAAAGTATACCATAACAAAAAATAAAAGACGAATATATGTTCGTCTTTTATGTGCTAAATTTCAAATATTAAATTCAGTATTTTAAATATCGCTTACTTTTTAAAGCAGATAATTAAAAGTTACGCTTTTTGATTTAAAAACACGTCTCGTCCTTTGTAGAAATACTCAATCATCGATAAAATCGTGAAGAACACTGCGATATATAGAGATATCATACCGATAGATACCCCGATATAATTGACAAATAAATCTCCAAATAGAAGTAAGACGAGAGCAACCATTTGGAATACTGTTTTAATTTTTCCTAAATTACCAGCGGCACTGACAAACCCTTGTTCGATTTGAAGTAAACGTAATCCTGTAACTGCAAATTCTCTTGCGATAATTACGATAGCGATCCAACTTGAAATTACTGACCACTCGACTAATACAATGAGACCTGAAGCGACGAGTAGTTTATCTGCAAGTGGGTCTAGAAATTTACCCATATTTGTAATTAAATTTAACTTTCGTGCTAAATAGCCGTCTAACGCATCTGTCAGTGACGCGACGACGAAAATAATCGCTGCGATAAGTTGCTCAATTAAAATCTCGTTTCCTCCAAGTATCGCTACTGTACCGAAGTTAAAATCGTTAATTGCAAATATAATAAAGACCGGTATTAGTATGATTCTTATCACTGTAATCCAGTTAGGTAAATTCATAGTTTACTCCCTCTCAATCGTAAAATGATAAAACAACGTGCCGTCATTTTGTACTTCATCGTCTTCTAATTCAACATCATTCACAAAAATACTGAGTTTGTCATTGTCTTCAACTGCAATAAATAACTCTGAGGCATCTGACTGAATTAAATATGTCTCATCATTAATTGTTTCGTTAACATACGTATTATTGTTATCGTCTGTCATGTTGACAGTACTCCCGTCACCTTTAAACGTGACGTTAATGTCATTTGACGTATTTATCGTATAAAATGCTGTATTGTCTTCAACGCGCTCTAGCGTTACGTTAAACGTGCCGCTTTCTTCTCTAGGTGAGACTTCGACCTCATCATATACAGGAGACTTTCTAAAGTAATCTCCTTGTCCACCGACTTGTAAAAGAACAAGCCAAAGAACAAACAACACTCCGATCACAATTAAAAAAGTATATATCGTCTTTTTTAAATAGAGCATGTCTTTATCGACTTTATTTTCTTTACGTTCTTTATAGACCGCTTCTTTTGTCGGTATTTCGTCACCATAACGTTCAAACAAATCGTCACTATTTAACTGTAAAGCATCCGCATACGTACGAATTAAATACTTCGTATGACTACTATCCGGAAGCGCGTGATAGTCGCCTCTTTCAATCGTTTGAATAATGTCACGACGAATATTCGTACGTGCTTCAAT
Organism: Nosocomiicoccus sp. HMSC059G07; assembly: GCF_001815515.1. Lineage (NCBI taxonomy): Bacteria > Bacillati > Bacillota > Bacilli > Caryophanales > Staphylococcaceae > Nosocomiicoccus > Nosocomiicoccus sp. HMSC059G07. The sequence goes on along the minus strand of NZ_KV820866.1, from coordinate 171,178 downwards.
TTCACTTAACGTAATGCCTTTTTGTTCTCTCACATTTCTTAAATATGGTCCTAAACTCATAATTTAACCCTTCTTTATAACGTGTACCATCCACCGTTAATATTTAGCACTTCACCTGTGATCGATTGACTCTCTTTACTGAGTACGAAGTTCACAAGTTTTGCAACTTCAACTGGTTCAATCAGTCTTTGCTGTGGTAACTCTTCGAGTAAAACTTTAATATCCTCTTCACATAAAAGATTAGTCATCTTACCTTTAACAGCACCTGGTGCGACGGCGTTAATCGTAATATTCGTACCCGCGTACTCGACAGCGAGTGAACGAACGAGTGTGTTTTGTGCACCTTTCATCGACGCATAAACACTTTCACAACTCGCACCAATTTGACCGTACACACTTGAAATAACGACGATGCGTCCGTGTGAACTCTTCTTTAATCTCGGTAATGCTGCCTGTATAAAAACAATTAAGTTCCGCACTTGGATGTTATACTGTTCGTCGATAACATGTACTGGTGTATCTTCTAGCATATCAAAATACGCACTACCAGGTGTATAAATTAAACAATCGATTGTTTCGATATGTTTAAATGTCGCTTCGACTTCTTCTATAGAAATCGGCTGTGATAAGTCAAAGTAATGATGCAAATTGTCATAAGTTGACGGTGTGTGTCTAGAATAGCTAATGACGTGTTCGTCTTTTAATTCGTTATGTATTGCGGATCCAATGGATCCGCTACTTCCAACTAGTATGACGTTACGCATTTTTCATCATCACGACAGAGGCATAGCCGTCTTTTAATACAGTGTTAAATGCATCCTTCACGTCATCGACGGTAATCGAATCGACGATATTTGGAATGTCATAAAGGTTGCCACCGTCTAATAAATATTTTGTATATTGATTTGCAATATATTCTGGTGAATTTAAAGAAGATAAATAGTCACCAATTGTTTCACGTTTTTCGCTTTGTAACATCTCTTCAGTGAAATAATCCGTATTTTTAACTTCATCGATAATCGCCTGAATTCGCTGAATCGTTTCTTCAGGTTTTTCACTATGTGCAATAAATAGCGTGTGTGAGAAGTCAGATTCCCCTTGGAAGCCGTATTGGAAACTATCATCTACAAGATTTTCATCGATTAGATCATAGAAATACTGAGATTTCGCTCCAAATACCATCTCTAACGCAAACATCATTGTGAAATCGAGTTTTAATAACGACGCGTCATCTAAATCGTGATTATATTTATATCCGAGCATCACTCTGTCATCCGACACGTTCATCTTAATTGTTTTTTCTTTGTCGTGAACGTGATTTTCTTCAGTCACTGTATGAAGTGTTAACTCTTTCGGGTCGTGATTACGTTTTGATTGATGTGTTTCGATAAAACTAAATAACTCACTATCATCTAAATCACCGACGACGATTAACACCATATTGTTCGGTGCGTAAAATGTCTCATGACACAAATATAAATCTTCTTTTGTAATTTGTTGAATCGAGTCGAGCGTTCCAGCGATATCAATACGAACCGGATGTGTGTTATATAGTGACTCCATCATCGTAGAGAATAATTTATACCCCGGATTATCTTGATACATTTTGATTTCTTCGTTAATAATACCGACTTCTTTTTCAACAGATTGATCGGTGAAATAAGGCTCTTCGACCATATCCATAAGGAGTTTTAAGTTGTCATAAAAGTTGTCTGTACAACTAAATAAATAACTCGTACGGTCAAAAGATGTAAATGCATTCGCACTTGCACCGTGTTCGCTAAATTTATGGAAGACATCTCCATCTTCTTTTTCAAACATTTTATGCTCTAAAAAGTGTGCGATTCCGTCAGGAATTTTGTGCGTAAGTCCGTCGACTGTAAAATGATTATTTATAGAACCAAAACGCGTCGTATACGTCGCAAACTTTTTGTTAAAGCCTGGCTTTTTAACGTAAATGACTTCTAAACCGTTTGGGAGTGTTTTACTAATGACTGTTTCTTCAAGTGCTTCATAATATTTAACTGTCATCACTATCTCCTCCTGTTAGCGTATATACCGTATCGAGATGAACCGAGTGCGCTGCTTCAATAATATCTTCACGCGTAATACTTTCAACTTTTTCTTTAAATTCATCATCTGTCAATCCTGTTAAGTTTTCGCTATATACGATTGATATCATACCTTTTGCTCGATCTTTACTGTTTTCTCTATCCGATAATAACTTTTTCTTCGTCTCTTCTAAAAACTCAGTAGTAAAGTCACCATTTTGGAATTTTTCAAGTTCGATAATGATGTGTTGTTCCGTTTCTTTCACACGTGAGTGGTCAACTCCAGCTAACGCAAATAAATATCCATTTTTAACATCGACATTTGAACTAATTTGATACGCTAACGAACGTGCTTCACGTAAATGCTTAAATAGATAGCTCGACGCGCCACCACCAAACATACGGTTAAAAATACGCACTGACATTTCGTTAGTTTTATCTTTATCGATTCTAAAACCTAAAATTGCTTTAGACTGTTCTACGTCGTCATGATCTACTTTGTAGTTAACGATTTTTTTAAGATCTACTTCATAACTATTGAATGGTAGTTCAACATAGTTATCTCTTTCGTAGATTTTTTGTAAAAGATTAACTGAACGATCGTCGATATTTCCGCAGAGTAAAATCATCATTTCGTCCGTATCCATCATCGACTTGTGAACATTTTTAATGTCATCGATTGTAATTTCATCGATATCATCAATATTTCCGTAAGACAGTTGCCCTTCTGGTTTATCACAAAACATCTCTTTTAAAAGTCCTGTGTATGCGCGCTGCATACTGTTATCCATCATACTTTTTAAACGGTTTTTATAGAGTCGTTTTTCTTTTTCTAAAAATTTAACCGTTTCTTCATCGTAAGAAAATGGTGTCGTTAACACGTCATTTAATAATTTAGACATGTGTTCTAATATGTTTAAATCTTCTTTTATAAAACGTTCGTTTACAAACTCTAACGTAAAGTGGACGAGATGACTCGTCCCAACTTTTGACGTTTGATACGTTAGATGAGCACCGTAATATTCTGATAAATATTGTACGAGTGCCGCTTCACTATTATGCGTCTTTGTACGTTTTACCATCATGCGAGCAAGTAAATTTCTCGCTGTAACAGTGTTTACGTCCAACTCATTTCTAAATGTAACGCGTAACGTGAATGTTTTAAATTTATTTGTATCGATCGTTACGATTGGAATGTTATTTAATCGTTCATTTCTAATTTCCAATACTAACTCTCCCTCTCATCCATTTCGTCTTCTGTGACGAGTACGTTTCTCGGCTTTGAACCACTTGCTGGTCCGATAATACCGTTACGCTCTAAATCGTCAACGAGACGCGCTGCACGGTTATAGCCGATTCTAAATTGTCGTTGAAGTAGACTTGCACTTGCGCGCTGCTCTGTGATGACGAACCATTTCGCTTCTCCGTATAATTCGTCTTCAGATTCAACTTCTTCTTTTTTCGGCTCTTTTTGATTTAATATGACCGACTTATCGTAATTTGCTTTCATCTGGCTCGTGACGTAATTGACGACATCGTTCACTTCTTCATCTGATAAAAATGCCCCTTGGACACGAACTGGTTTTGATCTACCAGATGGTAAGAAGAGCATATCCCCTTTACCTAGGAGTTTTTCTGCACCCCCAGAGTCTAATATCGTACGAGAGTCAGTCGTTGAGCTGACGGCAAATGCAATACGTGACGGTATGTTTGCTTTAATGATCCCTGTAATAACGTCAACAGATGGACGCTGTGTAGCGATAATTAAATGAATGCCTGCGGCACGTGCCATTTGTGCAATACGCGTAATGCTTGCTTCAACGTCTTTACTTGCGACCATCATTAAATCTGCAAGCTCATCGATGATGACGACGATATACGGCATTTTAGATACTTTATCTTTATCTTCAGCTGTACGTTCTAAGTAATTGTTATACGCTGAAATGTTTTTAGTATTCGTTGCACTAAATAAGTCATATCGACGTTCCATCTCGTTTACGACGCGTTGTAAAGCGTCCGCTGCTTTTTGTGGATTCGTCACGACTGGACTCAGTAGATGTGGAATACCGTTATATACATTTAACTCCACCATTTTTGGGTCGATCATCATTAATTTCACTTCATGCGGTTTAGCATTTAGTAAAATCGAAATGATAATACCGTTAATACATACGGATTTACCGCTTCCTGTAGACCCAGCAACGAGCAAGTGTGGCATCTTGTTTAACTCTGCCATAATCGGTGCACCAGAAATGTCTTTACCAAGCGCAACTTCTAGTGGGTTTGTACTCGTCTTACGCTTCATGACTTCACGTAATGTAACCATAGAAACGACCGAGTTCGGCACTTCAATACCGACAGCTGATTTACCAGGAATCGGTGCTTCGATACGAATATCTTTTGCTGCAAGCGACAGTGCAATATCGTTTTGTAAATTAATAATACGGCTAACCTTTACGCCGATATCCGGCTGCACTTCAAACTGTGTCACGGCTGGACCGATTCTAATTTTAGACACTTTCGCTTTTACACCGAAGTTATGAAGTGTTTCTTCTAAAATTTTACCTTGTTTTAAAACGACGTCATTTGACATCTTCTCTGACACTTCAGCATCTTTTAGCAATGTAATCGGTGGTACTTTATACTCGAGAAGCTCTTTAATTTCTTCTTCGTCTAGTTCGTCGAGTGGAGTATTCTCCTCGACGTCTTCAATCGAGTCATCGAGTTCCTCTTCTTCGTACTCTAAATCAACAGTCTCATCTTTTGTTTCTACGAGGTCACTCTCGATATCATCACTACCTACAATTTCAGGTTCATATACTGCTTCTTCGACTTCTTCTTCGATATCATCATGACTTGAAGACTCGATAATTGGATCTTCAACTTTCGTTTTCTTTGCTTTTTTCTTCTCTATTTTTTCTGGTTTATTCGCACGTTTTTCTTTATTTTTCTCGATGATTTCAGACGTTTTACTATTAATGTTTTTACCCGTCACTGATAACAATTGTCCGACGCGAGAAAAATCTTTACGCAGTTGTTCTTCGACGCTTTTATTTCGAATCATAATAATCGAAAAGTAAATAAACACAACAGCAAGTAAAACTGTACCGATAAAGCTGAGCGTGTTATTCATCGCTGTAAATAGTACTTGACCAATAATTCCGCCACCGGTGAAGTTTTTAAATCCTGTCGTAGCGATCGTATTTTTTATTTCATCAAAACTATAAAAATTGTTAATGAGTGGTTTGTTCGTTAAGTAAAGCACACTATGGAATAAAAAAATCAGTCCAAATTGTAGCAATATATAACCGAACATGCGCTTTGTGAATGGGAAGTTACGGTTCATGGCGACGTAAATACTTGTTAATGTAATGATTAAGTACGTAAAATATTTACTCGTTCCAAACAAGTACGTAAATATTGAATCGATATATTCACCAAAACTACCGAGTTGAAACAGAGATATAAAGACAAGTAATAATGTGATAAAACTCGTTAACGCATAATAGGTTTGGCGCTCATCTTTCTTTTTACGACGCGTTGCTTTCTTTTTCGCCATTACAAACTCCTTCCTAAAAAATTTGGAGATACTATAATATAATATCTCCAAAATTCTTTCTTATATTTCAGATATGATTGGTATAATCATCGGACGACGTTTCGTACTTTCGTATAAGAACTTAAGTAACGCTTCTCTCACGTCTTGTTTTAAGTCATTCCAGTCTAAGTTTCCTGATTGAATAGAATCTTCAACGACTTCTTTTACAATCGCTTCAGCAGTCGTTAATAGCTCTTCACTTTCTTTGACGTAGACAAAGCCACGACTTTGAATTTCAGGTCCGGCTTTAATTTTTCTCTCGTTACGATCGATCGTAACAACCGCAATGAATATACCGTCTTCACTTAATATACGGCGGTCTCTTAAGACGATGTTACCAACGTCTCCGACACCTCTACCGTCAATTAAGACGTTACCTGCATGTACTTTTTCTTGATAGTACATCTCTTTTCCGTCATAGCTGACGACGTCACCTTTTTCAAGTAAGAAAATATTTTCTGGATCGATTCCTGCTTCAGCAGCAAGTTTTGCGTGAGCGATCTGGTTTTTATATTCGCCCTGAACAGGAACAAAATATTTCGGTTTAAATATATTAAACATCATTTTTAACTCTTCACTTAAACCGTGACTCGATGCGTGAATTCCACTTGTCGGTAAGTAAATTTTAGCACCTGCTTTAGTTAAGTCGTTTAACGTTGAATATAAAATGACTTCCATGTTTGACGATGGCGTCGTTAAAATATACACTTCATCGTTTTCTTTAATGTTTGTCACTTCATGCGTTCCTTTTGACATCTCTGTCAGTGCATCGAATGGTTCCCCTTGTTTACCAGTTGCGATAATGACAATTTCATTATCTGGGAAGTTTTTAATTTGATGTGACGGAACGAGTAACCCTTCAGGAATATCGAAATATCCGAGCTTTCTTGCGACTTTAAACGATGCTTCTAACGTCTTACCTAAAAATGTCACTTTTCGGTTTGCTTTATGTGCGTTTGTTAACACTTGTTGAATACGTACGAAGTTCGATGCATAAAGTGACACGATAATGCGCCCTTTAGATTTTAAGAAATCTGATAATAACTGCTCTTCGATAATATTTTCAGGTGTATTATATCCGCGCTTTTCTGCTTCCGTAGAATCACTAATTAATACGAGACAATCATCTTTACGTGCTAAGTCGTACATCTTCGCACCGTTAAATCCGTAATCTCCTTCGAGACTTTGATCGAATTTAAACTCACCAGTATAGACGATTGAACCGTACTTCGTTTTAATTGAGCATCCGTAAGAATCAGGAATACTATGGCTCGTTTCGAAAAATTCAAAACTTGCATTTTTAAAGTTCATTTTTGATTCACTATTAATCGTATAGAACTTTTGTTTTTTACGAATATTTAATTCTTTAAATGATTCTTTAATTAAAGCAATCGTCAGCTTTGAAGCATAAATCGGTACGTCGATATCTTCTAAAATATACGGTAATGCACCGATTGAATCTGCATGACCATGCGAGATAAATATCGCTTTTAAACGGTCGATATTTTCTTTCACGTACGTAATGTCCGGAATAACGACATCTACACCGTACATTTCGTTTTCCGGAAACATTAACCCCGCGTCTAGCATGAACATTTCATCGTCTACCTCGACGATGTACATGTTTTTAGCAATCTCTCCAACTCCGCCGAGTGGGATGATTTTTACGTTCGCGTCACGCTTTCTTTCTTTTGCCACGATTTATCCCTCCTCGTTATTCTTTTTGTTTTTATCGTTATCTTTCTTTTCAATTAATGCTTTACGAGATGCGTTTACGCGTCCTTGCTTATCGATTTCTGTTACTTTAACGAGTGTTTCATCGCCAATTTTTAACACGTCCTCTACGTTTTTAACGTGTGCGTGATCTAAATTAGAAATGTGAACGAGTGCGTCTTTACCAGGGAATAACTCAACGAACGCACCGAATTTTTCAATACGTTTTACTGTACCCATGTAAATTTCTCCAACTTTTGCTTCACGCGTTAAGTCTTCGATAATTTTACGTGCTTTGTCGATCATTTCTTGGTCGACAGCACCGATAAAGATCGTTCCGTCTTGCTCGATATCTAACGTTACGCCAGTTTCATCGATAATTTCGTTAATTTGTTTACCACCAGGTCCAATGACGTCACGAATTTTATCTGGGTTAATTGTCATCGTTTCAATCTTCGGAGCGTATGGTGATAACTCTGTTCTTGGTGATTCGATTGTCGCTAACATGTTTTCTAAAATGTGTAGACGACCGACGCGCGCTTGTTCTAACGCCTCTTCTAAAATATCTTCACGTAATCCGTCGACTTTAATATCCATTTGAATTGCAGTAATCCCTTTAGCAGTACCTGCTACTTTAAAGTCCATATCACCTAATGCGTCTTCCATACCTTGGATGTCTGAAAGGATTGTATAGTTTTCACCATTCATCATCATACCCATCGCAATACCAGCAACTGGTGCTTTAATTGGCACACCTGCGTCCATTAATGCGAGCGTTCCACCACAAATTGACGCTTGAGATGAAGAACCGTTCGACTCTAAAACTTCTGACACGACGCGAATCGTATACGGGAATTCCTCTTGTGAAGGAATGACTTGGCTAAGTGCACGTTCACCTAACGCACCGTGACCAATCTCACGACGCCCTGGAGCGCGAAGTGGTCCAGTTTCACCGACAGAGAAGTGCGGGAAGTTATAGTGATGCATGAAATGCTTCTCTTCTTCTTCACCGAGTCCGTCGATAATTTGGTGCTCACTTAAACTTCCTAACGTCGCAACAGATAATACTTGTGTTTGTCCACGTGTAAATAAACCAGAGCCGTGTGCTCTAGGTAAAAGCGCAACTTGAGAGTTTAACGGACGAATTTCGTCCGGTTTTCTTCTATCTGGACGGATTTTATCTTCAGTGATTAAACGACGCACTGTATTAAATACCGCATCGTTAAATAAGCGTTTCGCTTCTTTTTCGTTCGCTTCGAAGTTTTCGTCTTCTTCATCGAGTAGAGCGATAATTGCTTCTTTCACTTCAGATAATTTATTATCACGTTCGTGCTTATCAACTGTTAATACACACTCTTCAATATCAATCTGCTCGAGTTGACTATCGACGATCTTTTGAATTTCTTCGTCGTCAACTGGAGGTTCAAATGCCATTTTCTCAGGATTCACGTAGTCGACGATTTCTTGTTGGAACTCGACTAACTTTTTAATTTCTTTATGACCAAAAAGGATTACTTCGAGCATTTTATCTTCAGGTACTTCTTTTGCACCTGCTTCAACCATGTTGATTGCGTCAAACGTTCCTGCTAAATCAAGTTCTAATACAGAGTTGTTTAACGTCTCAACATCTGGGTTAATGACGAACTCGTCGTCTTTAATACCGATACGTACACCAGCAATTGGTCCGTTAAACGGTACGTCAGAAACAGATAAAGCAATCGATGAACCGAGCATCGCTGCCATTTCAGGTGAGTTGTCTGGATCAACAGAAAGCACTGTCGAAATAATTTGAACGTCGTGTCTAAATCCGTCTGGGAAAAGTGGACGAATTGGACGGTCGATTAAACGACTCGCAAGTGTCGCTGCTTCACTTGGACGTCCTTCACGTTTATTAAATCCACCAGGTATTTTACCGCGTGCGTATAATTTCTCTTCGTACGCCACTGTTAGTGGGAAAAAGTCCATATCTTTAGGTTCTTTAGAAGCAGTTACTGTCGATAAGACAACTGTATCTCCATATCGTACTAGAACTGCACCGTTTGCTTGTTTGGCTACTTCGCCGTATTCAACGATTAGTGGACGTCCTGCCCACTCCGTTTGAAACGTTTTCTTAGTTTCTATCATATAATTTCTCTCCTCTACATACTTCTCTTTATGATACCATTTTTAACGACTAATTTATATAAAAAAAAGCATACCAAATGGTATGCTCTCTCTATTAACGACGTAAACCTAATTTTTTAATTAACTCACGGTAACGAGTAACGTCTTTTTCACGTAAGTAGTTTAATAAGTGCTTACGGCGACCAACCATTTTTAAAAGTCCGCGACGTGAATGGTGGTCTTTTTTGTGTACTTTTAAGTGTGCGTTTAATGTGTTAATTTCTTCAGTTAACACTGCAATTTGAACTTCTGGAGATCCAGTGTCCGTTTCGTGTACACGGTATTCTTCGATTAATTGTTGTTTTCTTTCTTTTGACATTGACATAGTCATGTCCTCCCTTATATATATATATTCGCTAATATCTGAGTCAAAAGTTAGGGTGTCTAATGACCAAGATATCGCACTTAAATTATTATACGCGCTTTACTCGAATTTTTCAAGTAACTGTATGGCGTTTTCTTTATCGATTGTCATCGCTTCAATTAAATCATCTAAACCGTCAAATTTCTTTTCTCCACGTAAATAGTTATGAAGATACACTGACACTTCTTCACCGTATATCGTACGGTCAAAATCAATTAAATGGACTTCAATCGTCACTTTATAATCTTCGTGGAACGTCGGTTTTTTACCAATCGATGCGACACCTCTATAAATCTTATCATCTGCACCAATCGTCATCGTAACAGCGTACACCCCGAGTGACGGTAGTAAAAACGGTCCGCTCGGTTCGATGTTTGCTGTTCTAAACCCAATCGTTCTCCCGCGTTTTTCACCTTGAACGACGACACCGTTAATTTGATATGGTCGACCGAGTATTTTATTTGCTTCTTCTAGCTTGTCACTTAAAAGAAGTTCTCGGATTTTTGTCGTCGAAATTTTTTCTTCGTTCTCGTTTATCGGAAGTACTTTAGTCGTGTTAAATTCGTCATACGTCTTTAACGTCGTAATCGATCCTTTACCGTACTGTCCATATGAAAAATCAAACCCTGCGATTACTTCTTTCACGTTGTTAGAGATTAAATACTCTTTCACAAACGTATCGTGAGATAACGCTGCAAAGTCACTTGAGAAGTTTACGACAAATAAGTAGTCGATGCCTTTTTCTTTTAGCATCTCTTCTTTTTCTTTTAACGGCGTAATATACGTCGTCCGTCGCATTTTCGGATTTAAAACGACAGAAGGATGCGGATCAAACGTCATCACTGCTTTTTTTAATCCTTTTTCTTCTGCAATTTCAATCATCGTGTCAATCACTTGTTGATGTCCGAGATGGAGTCCATCAAAAAAACCGAGCGCTAATGCGATTGGTTCGTTTTCTATAGATAAATCATTTGGATAATATAGTCGATATGTTTTCATAAAGCCCTCACAAGTCATTTGACGTAAGAAACATTTTAAACGGTTTAAATTCGTTTTCTTTATGTTTTTTATACAAACCGATTGGTCGGTTGTTTTTAACAAATAAAACAGTCTCTACGTCTTCATTATTCGTTAGTTTCATCATATCATTTTGACTCATCTTTTGCCCATTTGAAATTTTAAACAATGGTCCACGGTCTTTCAGTTCGTCGAACAGTTCTACGGTATATTCATCGCTTAAAACTTCTAAAATCGGAATTATCGACGCTTCACTAATTGTATCTAATTCGACCGCATCATCTTCAGTAAACCCACACGATTCTGTTCTTCTTAAATACGACATATGTGCTTCTACACCGAGTTTACGACCGATGTCTACAGCAAGCGTACGAATGTATGTACCTTTTGAGCATGTTACGTCAATTTGAAAATCTATCGTATCTTTAAACGTAATATCTCCAGTACGTTCTAAACGATAAATCGTAACGACGCGGCTCGGTCTTTCTACCTTTTCGTTATTTCGTGCGTATTCATATAACTTTTTACCGTTTACTTTCACCGAGCTATAGATCGGTACTGTTTGGTTATAATCTCTTTCAAAGTTTTCAATAACGTCGTCGATCATTTCTTTAGTAATATGTGATACGTCACTCGTTTTTACTTTTTCACCTGCAGAATCTTCAGTTGTCGTTGAAAATCCGAGCGTTACTACTGCTGTATAACTTTTTTGTCTTTCTTGTAACACTTCAGTCAGTTGCGTTGCATCTCCAACGACAACCGGTAACACACCAGTCACATCCGGATCTAACGTTCCTGTATGACCGACCTTTTTCATATGTAATTTACGTCTGACTTTCATGACGACGTCATGACTTGTCATACCTTTTGGTTTATCCACACAGATGACTCCACTATACATTGTGACACCTCTTACTTTTTTCGATTAAAAATTTTTTCATATAAAAAGACAAAGAGCCCAGCAATAACAACGATAAATACGAGTGATAAAAATGCCGAACCAAATGTTTTAGTAGGTAGTAAATTGAAAAATAATGCATCGATTCCGATTACTAATAATCCGAGAAATACTAAGTACATTAAAAACCAAAAATTGTTTGACATCTCTTTCCTCCATACAATTATTTAATTATAAATATACCACTTATCTATTCATAAAAAATTAATGAGCGACGAATCGTCGCTCATATTATTTGCCTTCGTTTTTAATTTGGTTTAATAAGTCTTCAATTCTGCTACCGTAGTCGACAGATTGATCGTACTTCACGTAAATTTCTGGTGCTTTTCTTAAACGAATATTTTTTGCAACTGCTGAACGGAGTAATCCACGATATTTATTTAAAATATCTTCAACTTCTCTTTTATTTTCATTTAAAGTCGTAAAGTATACGTTCGCATATTCAAGCTCTTCAGAAACTTCAACTTCAGTCACTGTAACGAGTTTTAACGATGGTTCTTTATCCATCACTTCGTTATCGATGACTTCAGTCACTACTTTTTTAATTTCTTCTGCAACTCGGTCATTACGCTTAGCCATAATTAAACTCTCCTAACTTCAACCATTTGGAACGCTTCGATTTGGTCGCCCTCTTTAATATCGTTAAAGTTTTTGATCGTAATCCCACATTCGTATCCTGAAGCAACTTCTTTTGCGTCGTCTTTAAATCGTTTCAGTGAATCGAGTTCACCTTCAAAGATGACGACACCTTCACGGATTACACGAACGCCTGCGTCTCTAGTAATCTTACCTTCAGTCACGTAAGAACCAGCGATTGTACCGATTTTAGAAACTTTAATCGTTTGACGTACTTCTGCGTATCCAATGACTTCTTCTTCGTATTCAGGGTCGAGCATACCTTTCATTGCTTGCTCTATTTCTTCTAATGCTTTATAGATTACGCGGTGTAGACGAATGTCTACTTTTTCGTTTTCTGCTGTACGACGTGCGTTTGCATCTGGACGTACGTTAAATCCGATAATAATCGCGTTCGATGCGTTTGCAAGTGTAACGTCTGATTCGTTAATTGCTCCAACACCTGTATGGATAATTCGGATATTTACACCTTCAACGTCAATCTTCATGAGTGACGCTGCAAGAGCTTCTACTGTACCTTGAACGTCCGCTTTAAGAATTAAGTTTAAGTCTTTTAACTCGCCTTCTTTAAGCGTTTCAAATAAGTTATCTAAACTAATCTTATTTGTAGACTCGCGGTCGCGCATAATTTTGTCTTCACGGCGTTTTTCACCGATAGAACGTGCCTTTTTATCGTCTTCAAAGACGACGAATCTGTCGCCAGCTTGTGGAATATCGTTTAAACCAGTAATTTCAACTGGTAATGATGGTCCAGCTGTTTGGATTCTTTCACCTAAGTCGTTTGTCATCGCACGTACTTTACCGAACGTATTTCCAACAACTAAAGAATCTCCAACATGTAACGTACCGTGCTGAACGAGTAGCGTCGCTACAGGTCCACGTGATTTGTCGAGCTCTGCTTCGATTACTGTACCAATCGCGTCGCGGTCAGATTTTGTGCTTAACTCTTCGACTTCACTGACTAGTGTAATCATTTCAAGTAAATCATCGATTCCTTCACCAGTTAATGCTGAAAGTGGTACGAAGATCGTATCTCCACCCCAGTCTTCTGGGAATAATCCGTGTTCACCGAGTTCAGTCATGACGCGGTCAGGATTTGCTGTTGGCTTATCGATTTTGTTTACTGCTACGATAATTGGTGTCTCTGCAGCTTTAGCATGGTTTAACGCTTCGATTGTTTGAGGCATTACACCGTCATCTGCTGCGACGACTAGTACTGTTAAGTCTGTCACTTGAGCACCACGTGCACGCATCGTAGTGAACGCTTCGTGTCCTGGTGTATCTAAAAATGTAATATCTTTACCGTTCCAATGAATTTGGTATGCACCGATATGCTGAGTGATTCCACCCGCTTCTCCACTCGTTACGTTTGCGTTACGGATTGAGTCAAGTAGCGTCGTTTTACCGTGGTCAACGTGTCCCATAATCGTAACGATCGCTGGACGCTCTTCTGTTAACTCTTCGTTTTCTAAATCGAAGTAAATATCGAGGTCCGTGTCGTCGATAACTTCTTCTTTTTCAGCTGTATAGCCGTAGTTATCTGCGACGATTTCAACCGCTTCGTCATCTAAACTTTGGTTGATGTTTGTCATAATTCCGAGCATAAATAAGTCTTTAACGACTTTTGATGCGTCGACATTAATTTTTGAAGCAAGCTCACCGACTGTAATTCCTTCTTCATACGTAAACGTCTTTTCACCTTGAACCTCAGCTTTAGCTTCTTTTACAGGCTTTTCTTGTTGTTTTGGTTGTTGCTTTTGCTGCTTATTCTTTTTGTCATTCTTTTTGTTTACGTTCTTTTTATTGTCTTGCTTTTTATTGTTATGTTTATGTTTTTTATCTTTGTTTTGTTTTGGTTTGTCATTTTTCTTTTCTTTTTTAACAAACTTTTGGTCTAATAGTTTAACGTCATCATCGTTTAACGTCTGCATATGAGAGCTAAAGTCTTTTCCACTCTCGTTTAAAGTATTTATAACTTCTTTACTTTGTAAGTTATGTTGTTTCGCGTATTCATGAATTCTAATCTTACTCATTGAATCACGTTCCTTTCTCATTCAACTCTAACAACTTCTTTTTAAAGCCAACATCTGTCACACCGAGAACCACTCGGTTATATGCTCCAGTGCTTTGTGAAAGCTCGTGATTAGTATAATCTTCAATTAAAGGAATTGACTGAGTTGTTGTTTTATCGCGTATTCTCTTTTTTGTACTATTCCCAGCGTCACTTGCTAAGTAAACAAGTTTCACTGATTTACGTTTAATACCATCTAAAGTTAGAGGTTCACCGTTAATTACTTTTCCTGCACGTGTTGCAAGTCCGAGTAAATTTAACTCTTTATTCATCGCTTCGGAATATCCTCGCGGTATATGAGACGAATAATTTCGTCATACACTGGGCCTAACACCTCTGTTGATACACCGAGTTTACTTTCTAAAACCCTTTTGTCACGTGCATCGTTTACTTTTTCTAAATCTTTGACGACGTAGGCACCACGACCGTTTTTCTTTCCAGTTTCATCTGCAAATACTTCGCCGTCTTTCGTTTTAACGATTCGTATAAGATCTTGTTTTTTAAACATTTCACCAGATAAAATATCTTTTCTCATCGGAATTTTTCGTGCCATAAACGTCACACCTCTACTCTTCTACTTCAGTTTCTTCTAAAGTTTCTTCATCCTCAGTATTACCGTTAAATTCAGATTCTGAAACGATATCGATCTTCCAGCCTGTTAACTTCGCAGCAAGTCGTGCGTTTTGACCACGTTTACCAATTGCGAGTGATAACTGGTGATCTGGTACAACGACTGTCGTTGATTTTTCATCTTCATTAATAATTACGTCGACCACTTCTGACGGTGATAATGCGTTTTTAACGTATACTTTAGGATCTTTGTCATATAATACGATGTCGATTTTTTCACCTGATAACTCGTCGACGATTGCTTCAACGCGGGCACCTCTTGCACCAACACATGACCCAACTGCATCGACGTTTTCGTTTTCAGCGTATACTGAAATTTTAGAACGTTCGCCAGCTTCTCTTGCGACACTCATAATCAGTACTGTTCCGTCATAAATTTCTGGAACTTCTTCTTCGAAGAGTCGTTTTAAAAGATTTGGATGTGTACGTGAGACGTAAATTTGTGGTCCACGTGTCGTTTGTTCTACTTTGTTTAAATAGACGCGAATTTTATCGCCAGTTTTGTAGACTTCATTTGCCATACGCTCTGACTCTGGTAATACAGCATCCGTGTTACCAAGTGTGACGTATACGAAACGACTGTCGACTCTATCGACTGTTCCGATTAATAACTCATCTTCTTTATCTATAAACTCTTCATATAAAATTTCACGTTCAGCATCTCGAATTCTTTGCATAACTGCTTGTTTCGCAGCTTGTGCACCGACACGGTTAAAGTCTGAAGGTGTTACGTCTTCATCAAACGGGTCACCGACTTCATATGCTGGGTTGTATTCTCTCGCTGTGAGTAAATCGATCTCTGCTGTGTCGTCTTCTACTTCCTCAACGACGTCTTTTCTAGATACAACGCGGTAGTTTCCTGTGTCCATATTAATTTCTACACGGACGTTTTTATGTTCTTTATAATTTCTTTTATACGCAGTTAAAAGTGCCGCTTCAATTGCTTCAACGAGTACTTCTACTGGGATGTTCTTTTCTTTTTGAATATATTCTATTGCATTCAGTAATTCCTGATTCACTACTATTCCTCCATTCAAACTAATACAGCTTTACGAATTACAGCAATTTTGTCACGATCGACTGTTACAGTCTTTTCGCGCGTTTTATCGCGATACTTAATCGTTACCGAACTGTCATCGTACTCTGTGAGTATCCCTGTCCATTCTTGTTCACCATCGATATGCTGGTACGTTTTTACATAAATACCATTGTTTAAAGTCGTCTCTAAATCTTTTTCAGTTTTGATTGGACGCTCTGCACCTGGTGAAGAGACATCGAGGAAATAATGACCGTCGATAATATCCCATTCGTCTAATTTCTCAGCAAGTACTTCACTGCCACGTACGCAATCATCTAACGTAATTCCACCTGGTTTGTCTAAATAAAATCTTAAAAACCAATCTTTACCTTCTTTTTTGTACTCCACTTCAATTAATGAGTAGTCC
Source organism: Nosocomiicoccus sp. HMSC059G07 (assembly GCF_001815515.1). Taxonomy (NCBI): domain Bacteria; kingdom Bacillati; phylum Bacillota; class Bacilli; order Caryophanales; family Staphylococcaceae; genus Nosocomiicoccus; species Nosocomiicoccus sp. HMSC059G07. The sequence continues at coordinate 154,532 of NZ_KV820866.1, read as the reverse complement.
AATGATTCTACAACCGGTTCTGCTAATTCAAATATGTGTAATTCTTTTTTATTCACCGATACGTTCACCTCGCTTAAAACATAAGAAAAGAGCGGACACGATGGTGCGCTCTTTTCCAAATCCACAACATTTTATTTCTAGTTAATTATAACACATCATTATTTATAAGTCGAATATAGAAAGCTGTGCTTTATCTGGTAAATGATCTAAACTTCCAAGTTCTGTTAAATAATCGATCACTTTTTGGGATACTCCAGCTTTTTTATTTAAATCTTCTTTACTTATAAAGTGGTCATGTTTTCTCACTTCAGCAATATTTCTTGCAACACTTAGCCCGAGTCCTGGTACTGCAGTAAACGGTGGGATTAAAGCATCGCCTTCTATAATGAAGTGCTCTGGATGAGATTTTTCGATATTGACCGGTAACATATTAATATCACGATGTCTCATCTCATTCACAATTTCTAAAACGATTAATAAGTCTTTTTCTTTTTTCGTTAACTCATTATAGTTGTCTTTCATCTCTTTTACGCGCGTACGAATTGTCGACTTGTCTTTTGTCATCGTCATTAAATCAAAGTCAGCTGCACGTACACTTAAATATGTCGCGTAATATTCTTTAGGATAATGCACTTTAAAGTACGCAATTCTTACTGCCATAAGTACGTACGCTGCTGCGTGTGCTTTCGGGAACATGTACTTAATTTTTAAGCAAGAATCGATATACCAATCTTCTACCCCATTTGCTTTCATCGCTTCAATCCACTCTGGTTGAAGTCCGCGTCCTTTACGTACACTCTCCATAATTTTAAACGCTAAACTCGGCTCGAGTCCTTTATACATTAAAGTAACCATTATATCGTCACGACACCCGATAACTGTTGAAATGTCACAAATTCCTTTTCGGATTAAATCCTGCGCATTTCCTAGCCAAACGTCTGTACCGTGTGATAATCCCGAGATTTGAACGAGCTCACCAAATGTATTTGGTTTTGTATCTTCTAACATTTCACGAACAAAAGGTGTTCCGAATTCAGGTACGCCGTACGTTCCAGTATTACTCATAATGTCATCTCGACTTACACCGAGTACTTCTGGACCTTCAAATAGTTTCATCGTATCTTCGTCGTCGATTCGAATCGTCTTCGGATCCACGCCTGTTAAATCTTCGAGCATACGAATCATCGTCGGATCAACGTGACCAAGGATATCGAGTTTTAAGACGTTTTCGTCGATACTATGGAAGTCAAAGTGTGTCGTACGCCATTCACTCGACGTATCGTCTGCTGGATATTGAATTGGCGTAAAATCAAAGACGTCCATAGAATCCGGGATAACGATAATTCCCCCTGGGTGCTGACCTGTCGTACGTTTAATCCCTTCACTTTCGCTTGATAGTCTATCGATTTCTGCTTTACGTTTATGAAGTCCGTGATCATTCATATATCCATTCACGTATCCGAATGCAGTCTTATCTGCGAGTGTAGAAATCGTTCCTGCACGGTAGACGTAGTCTACACCGAATAGTTCTTTCGTGTAGTTATGTGCTGTCGCTTGATATTCTCCACTAAAGTTTAAATCGATATCTGGAACTTTATCCCCTTTAAATCCTAAAAACGTTTCAAACGGAATATCCTGACCTTCTTTAATGAATTCGACATTACACTTCTCACATTTTTTGTCGGGTAAGTCAAATCCTGAGTTATATTTACCATCGTCGAAAAACTCACTATGCTTACACTTCGGACAAATATAGTGCGGCGGCATTGGGTTAACTTCAGTAATCCCCATCATCGTCGCGACTAAACTTGAACCAACTGAACCACGACTACCTACTAAGTAGCCGTCATCGAGTGATTTTTTAACGAGCTTTTGTGAGATTAGGTACACGACGCCAAATCCGTTTGAGATAATACTGTTTAACTCTTTTTCTAAACGTGCTTCGATGATTTCTGGTAATGGATCACCGTAAATCTCTTTTGCTGTTGAATACGTTAACTCCTTAACTTCTTCGTTTGCATTTTCAATTTCTGGTGTGAATAATCCGTTTTTAATGACTTCGACTTCGTCGATCGAACGACTAATTTCGTTCGTATTTTCAATGACAATTTTTCGTGAAAGTTCGTCACCTAAAAACGAAAAGTCCTCAAGCATTTCAGTCGTCGTTCTAAAATGAGCTTCCGGTAACGTTTGTCGGGATAACGGATTCCCAGGGTTTCCTTTAATGATAATTTCGCGACGAATTTTATCTTTTTTATCGAGATAATGAACGTTTCCTGTCGCGACGACTGGAATCGATAATTCGTCTCCGATTTTAATCATGTTATGAATGAGTTCTTCGTACATATCGTCATCTCGAATTAACTCGCGTTCATAGAGATGAACATATAAGTCTTTCGGGAACACTTCTAAATAGTCATAGTAACGTGCTTTTTTAAGTGCATCGTCATATGACTTTTCTAATAACGTTCGAAACACTTCTCCGTTATCACACGCACTTCCGATAATTAACCCTTCACGGTGAGCGTCTAAAAAGTGCTTTCTCACTCGCGGTACTTGGTAAAAACTATCTGTTAAACTATCTGAAACAATTTTAAATAAGTTTTTTAAACCGATTTGGTTTTTAACTAAAATTGTCGCGTGGCTCGGTTTACTTAACTTAAACGCATCATCTCTAGCGAGCGTATTAATATCCTGATGTGTGGCAATGCCCGCATTCTTTAACTGCGCTAACATCTTTATAAATATAAAACCTGTCGCTTCTGCGTCGTAGATCGCTCTATGGTGACTGACGAGTTCGACGTTATAATGTTTAGCAAGTGCTGCTAAGTTATGACGTTTTAAGTCTTTATTGAGTACTCTCGTAATCTCTAACGTGTCGATGACAGGGTTATCTGACGGACCAAACCCAAGCTTAGTGAACGCCGTATCAATGAAGCCCATGTCAAACGTCGCGTTATGTGCGACATATATCGCATCCCCGACCCACTCTCTAAATTCAGGGAGAACATCTTCAAATTCACGTTCGTTTTCTAACATCGAATCTGTAATACCTGTTAAGTTTTTAATGACCTCTGATAACGGTTCATGCGGATTAATAAAGCTTTCATAACGGTCGATGATTTCACCGTTATGTACTTTAACTGCTGCGAGTTCGATAATTTTATCGTATCTACTAGATAACCCTGTCGTCTCAACGTCAAATACGACGTACGTCGCGTCTTCTAAACGCACTGGACTATCTTTAAATGCGAGTTTCGCACTATCTTCGACGATGTTTGCTTCCATACCAAAGAGCATTTTTAAACCTTTACTTTTAGCATAATTATATGCGTTCGGGAATGCTTGAACGTTGTTATGGTCTGTTATAGCAAGTGCAGGATGTCCGTATTCAACCGCGCGGTCAATATAATCTTCTATTGTCGTCACACCGTCCATCGCACTCATCATCGTATGAAGATGAAGTTCGACACGCTTCTCTTCACTATCATCTTCATGTTTAGGTGGTTTAGTAATCGTTAACGCACGTAAATTCATGACAAGGTCTTTTGCGAAGTCATCGTACTCAATATTTCCTTCGACGATTACCCAGTCCCCTTTATTCAGCGCTTCGAATACGTTAGTTTCTTCTTCTTTGTTACCGAAACGTTTCACTTGAATGCTATCCGTGTAGTCGGTAATTTTCATATTTAAAATTTGCTTTCCAGTACGTGTATGTATCACGTCTTTACTGAAAATTACACCTTCTAATCGGACGTTATATTCTTCATCTTCGATCGTATACATCTTTCTTACGCCATCAAACGTAAGTTTTTTACCGATTTGCTTAACGATTTCTTTAGGCTTCGATACTTCTTTTTCTTTCTCTTTTTTATGTTGTTCTAATAATTTTTCTGTATGATTCGTAATTTTTTGATCGAGTTTTTCATCGTTTTTTGTTTGTGCATCAAAATCTACATCTGCCACGATGTCTGAGATGAGGATGCCATATGAACGATATTCTAAAATTAAATTGTTTTTAATTTTTCGTTCAAAATATTCTTTAGTAACGTCACTCGTAAAACTAAATTTTAAAGTGTCGTCGTTATACATAATTTTCGAATTGTTAATTTGGCGCTTAAAGTTTTCAGTCACTTCGATATTTTCTAGCGCTTCTTTTAAATACTCGTAAATGTCTCGCTCTTTGAATTCATTAGCATGTACTCTTAAGCGAACCGTTGCGATATTTCGAAACGTCTCTTCGACTTTTTGCTTTAAAAACGCAAATACCGCGTAATCGATCAGCGTCTCAAAATGTATATGAAACTCCCATTCACGCGTTTTGTCGTCGACGATTACTTTTCTAAGTTCCCCGCCAGTTAACTGTTCATTGTCTTCTATATTTGCCTGTTGTAAGAGTATGTTAAATTGCCGGTTGTAATCCACAAAGCATCTCTCCAAAAAGAAGCGTAAATCTCTCGATTTACGCTGTAGTATTGTTAGTTATAATGTTCGTTTATAAATGATTCTAAGTCTTCTAATTTAACGTCGTGCGTTTTTTCACTATTTCTAAATTTCACTTCAACGACACCATCTTTAATACCGCGCCCTACGACAACTCTTACTGGAATGCCGATTAAGTCTGAGTCGTTAAATTTAACACCCGCACGCTCATCACGGTCATCGAGTAACACTTTATATTGTTTAGATAGTGAATCGTATAATTCTTCAGCTGGATTTACGAACTCTTCTTTTTTAACGTTCATCATGACGATGTGTACGTCAAAAGGAGTGACAGATTTCGGCCACATAATTCCATTTTCGTCGTGGTATTTTTCAATGATTGCTGATAAAGCTCTTGAAATACCAATACCATAGCATCCCATTAATACTGGAACACTTTGGCCACGTTCGTTTAACACTGTTAAATTTAATGCTTCACTATATTCAGTACCTAGCTCGAACACTTGTCCAACTTCGATACCTTCTCTAAACTTCACTGGTCCGCTACCGTCTGGTGCCATTTCACCTTCAGTAATGAATCTGAAATCTCCGACGTCTTCGACCTCAACGTCTTTTAAGTTCACGTTGATAAAGTGATAATTATCTTCATTCGCACCAACTGGGAAGTTCTTCATCACTTCTACTTGATAATCGATATATACAGGAATTTTACTGTTAACTGGTCCGAGTGATCCTGTGTGTGCATTGAAAATTTCTAAAATATCTGATTGATCTGCAAGCTCTGGCTCTGTATTTGAGTTAAAGAATGATTTTAATTTAATCGTATTTAACTCGTGATCACCACGAAGTACGATCATTTTAAATTCACCGTCGACGTTAACGACCATCGTTTTCGTCGTTTCTTTTAGATCAATACCGAGTAAATCAGCAAGTTCACTACATGATTTTACGTTCGGTGTATCTACTTTTTCAATGTCTTTTTCTGCATCATTGCTTTTTTCTTCAGGACGTAAGCACGCTGCTTTTTCGATGTTTGCAGCATAATCACTATTTTCACTGAATACAATCGTATCTTCACCAATTTCAGATAGCGCCATAAATTCGTGAGTGTGTGAACCACCGATTGCACCACTATCTGCTTCAACTGCTCTAAAATCTAAACCGAAACGTGTAAATATTTTTTCATACGCATTGTACATATCTTGATACGTTTTAGACAGTGACTCTTGGTCGATGTGGAACGAATACGCATCTTTCATAATGAATTCTCTTCCACGTAATAATCCAAAGCGTGGGCGTAGTTCGTCACGGAATTTCGTTTGGATTTGGTAAATCGTGAGTGGTAGACGTTTATAACTACGTAACTCGTCTCTCACTAAGTCCACGACGACTTCTTCATGTGTTGGTCCGAGTAAAAAGTCTCTATCGTGACGGTCTTTTAAACGCATTAATTCTTTACCATATTTCTCCCAGCGGCCAGACTCTTCCCACAATTCTCTCGGTGCGAGTACTGGCATTTGAACTTCGTTTCCATCGATACGGTTCATTTCTTCACGTACGATGTTTTCGATGTTTTGTAGTACGAGTTTTGTAATTGGTAAGTACGTATACACCCCGCGCGCGAGTTGTTTAATCATGCCTGACTTTAACATTAACTGGTGACTTAAACTTTCAGCTGAAGCTGGAACTTCACGCTGCGTTGGTATAAACATTTTTGATTGTCTCATTCAATTATCCCCCTAAGAAAAATACTTTGATGTCATTCCATGTCACTAAGATCATAATCATTATAACGAATAATACACCAGCAATTTGAATATTCATTGCAACCTTTTTATTTACCGGTTTTCTAAATATCGCTTCGTATAAGACGAATAATATTCTTCCTCCGTCAAGTGCTGGAATTGGTAATAAGTTCATTACCCCTAGGTTTACACTAATCATCGCAGTAAATGCGATTAAACTAATAATTCCAAGCTGTGCGACAGATTCTGTCACTTTATAAATACCGACAGGTCCGTTTAACATATCAAATGTAAACTCACCTTGGAATATCGATAAGAACAATTGACCGAGTAACGTGAGTAACATCGTACTCACTTCAATCATTCTTTCAGTACCCCAAAGTATCGGTTCGAAAATATTTTTAGGTTCTGCCATCATTTGACGCACACCGATAATTAAACGTTTCTCAACGTCACCGGTTGGTGTCTCTGTTTCTTCAATCATCGGTACGATGTCAACTTCACGTACCTTACCGTCGTTTTCAACTTTAAACGTAATCGGTTTATCTTCTCCACCGTTTGCTGCGATTGTTTGTGTCATTTCTGTCCAGTCACTGACGACTTGACCGTTGACTTCTTTCACTTCGTCACCAGCGACAATTCCAGCTTTTTCTGCTGGAGACCCTTCAGATACTTCACCGACAGTCGGTGTATCGACTGTTTTACCAACAACATAAGCTAAAAAGATAAATAACACAAATGCGAGTAGGAAGTTAAATAATGGTCCCGCAAACAATGTTAAAAATCGTTGCCACGGTGTCTTTGACTCAAAACGCTCATCGTAGCTTGCGATACGTTCTAATTGTCCGTTCTCTACTAAATACGCTGTTTTTGCGAGCGTGTACGTGACGATATTATTGTCGCTATAGCGATTCGCTGTCACTGTCATTTTCTCAACAAAATCGTTGTCAATAACTTCCACCGCTTCGATGTCGTTAAAATTATGTTTATCATCTAATAATACGTGTGTAATTTCGTTTGAATCGTTTAATTTTAGTGCGATGCTCATCCCTTTGTTTAAAGGGTTCACTTCCATATCCGCACTTGCCATACGAACGTATCCTCCGACTGGTAATAAACGAATTGTATATAACGTGTCGTTATGGCTGTATGAAAATAATTTTGGTCCCATTCCAATCGCAAACTCCGGACAATAGATACCTGCACGTTTTGCAAAGTATAAGTGACCGAGTTCATGTACTGTAACGAGTACTCCAAATACGACTATAAAAGATAAAATACCTACCAACAGTTAAACCCTCCAGTCCGACTTATATAACTTATCATAATGTAAAATCGTTTCGAGGTCTGGATTTTGTACAACCTCATGGTGTGCCATTCTCGATTCAACGATATCTTCTATTTCTAAAAATGTAATTTCATCGTTTAAAAACCTGTTCACCGCATACTCATTCGCTGCGTTCATAACCGCTGGCATCGTTCCACCAACTTTTAACGCATCATACGCAAGTTGAATCATTTTAAATCGCTTAAAGTCCATCGGTTCAAAATTTAATGTCGATAACGTATTGATATCCAGTGGATTGTCTTTATAAATACGGTCTGGATACGTCATCGCGTATTGAATCGCTGTACGCATATCACTATTTCCAAGTTGAGCGATTATACTATTATCCGTAAACTCAACCATCGAGTGTATAATGCTTTCACGATGAATTAGCGTTTTAATTTTATCGATTGGTATATTAAATAAGTGATGTGCTTCGATGACTTCTAAACCTTTATTCATCATCGTTGCGCTGTCGATCGTAATCTTTTGCCCCATCGACCAGTTCGGATGGTTTAACGCATCTTTTTTCGTGACGTGTTTTAACTCTTCACGTGTTAAATCTCTAAAACTTCCGCCTGAAGCAGTAATAATCAATTGATGAATTTGAGAAACATCTTCACCGTTTAAACATTGAAAAATCGCAGAATGTTCACTATCGACAGGAATAATTTCTGCACCGTACTCTTTTGCATGCTTCATGACGATGTCACCTGCTGCGACGAGTGTTTCCTTGTTAGCTAAAGCGATTTTACGCCCCTTTTCAATTGCGCGTAACGTCGGAACGAGTCCGACACTTCCTAATATCGCAGTCACTAATATATCCGCGTCATATGTCGCAACGTCTACTAGACCATCATTTCCGTACGTAAATGTCACATCTGTAAACTCACCTTTTAAAGATGTCGCATCTCGTTCGTCCATGACTGATACGAGTTTCGGTTTAAACTCTGTAATAATTTGCCTTAACATCTCGATATTTCGACCTGCAGAAATTGCTTCTACAGAAAACTTATCACTATTATACCTTATGACGTCTAGTGTTTGAGTTCCAATTGACCCCGTCACACCTAATATCGATATTTTTTTCATAAAGTCACCTTCTAAATAATTATCGGTAGTATATTCATTAACGGTAGAACGAATATAAAACTATCGAATCTGTCTAGAATACCACCGTGGCCAGGTAAAATTGTCCCTGAATCTTTGACGTCAAAATGTCTCTTTAATGCAGATTCAACGAGATCTCCCATTTGACCAAATGCACTTAAAATCACCGTTAAAACGATGAGTGAAAACATATTGTTATCTAAAAGACCCGTCAGTGAAAATATTACTGCAAGAACTGCAGCACTAAATAGCCCACCGAGCGCACCTTCTATCGTTTTATTTGGTGAGATACGCGGCCATAATTTTCGCTTACCAATGGCGCGTCCAAATAAATACGCACCTGTATCTGTCGTCCATACGATTAAAAGTCCGTACATTAAATAAATCAAACCAGCATTTCTCGTTTCATATGCATACATAAATCCAATACCGATATAAGCGACACTCATGACACAAAATCCCATGTCGACAAACGAGAATCGGTTATTAGATATAACAGTAAACGACAACATAACGAGCGCAATACCGATGAGTAAATTTAAACGGTACGCTTCAACTGTTGGTAAAAATGTCGAATTTGGTCCGAGGATTAAAAACAACGCGAGAATTGACATAATACCCGGCACACTGAAAATATGAATTCGATTCATTTTTAAGATTTCGTATAAAGCGACAAAAGACATTAAGTAAACGAGCGCTAAAAATGGAATACCGCCGTAGATTACAAGAGGTAAAAATATGAGTAACGCGACAACTGCTGTAATAACTCTAGTTTTCATCGTGACGTTCCTCCTTTAACCCACCAAATCTTCGGTCTCTTTTACAATAACTTTCTATAATCGAATTGAACTCTTCAACAGATAATTCCGGCCAATACGTATCTGTAAAATATAATTCACTATACGAAATTTGCCATAATAAAAAGTTACTTATTCGATATTCCCCACTCGTACGAATGAGTAATTCCGGATCCGGATAGTCTTTTGTATATAAATACGTGCTAAACGTTTCGTCAGTAATATTTGATGACTCTATAGTCCCTCTTTCTACGTCTTTTGCGATATTTTTTACAGCGCGTACAATTTCATTTCTACCACCGTAATTCAGCGCAAAAATTAACGTTAAACCCGTATTGTTTTTTGTTTTATTGACGGCATAAGAGACGGCTTTTTTAGTATGTAAAGGTAATTCATCAAATTCACCGATCGTCTCTACTTTTACATTTTCTCTCATCAATTCTGGTAAGAATTTGTTCATAAAAATTCCAGGAAGCTTCATCAAAAATGATACTTCACTTTGTGGGCGTGACCAGTTCTCTGTAGAAAATGCATATAGCGTTAAATACTTTATATTTAATTGATTCGCAGCTACGACTATTCGACGAACAGCCTCCATACCTTGTTCGTGCCCTTTTACTCGAGGTAATCCAAGGCTTTTAGCGTATCTGCCGTTTCCATCCATGATAATCGCTACATGGTTTGGACCATTTATATCGGTCGAGTTTTTCTCATTAAACATAAGTAGCCTCCGAGTTAAAATTAAAAAACGTACAGACTGTACATATTAATCTATTTTAACATAAGAAACATTAAAAAATACAGGTAAGCGAATGCTTACCTGTAAACTTTTAAACTTCCATAATGTCTGCTTCTTTTTCCTTTACGCGTTCGTCGATGATGTTCACAAATTTATTTGTTAAATCTTGAACATCTTCTTCTAATGAACGTAATTCGTCTTCACTAATTTCAGAGTCTTTCTCTTGTTTCTTTAGTGTATCGTTTGCATCACGGCGGATGTTACGAATAACGACTTTAGAGTTTTCACCAACGCTTTTAACGTCTTTTGTTAATTCTTTACGTCTGTCTTCTGTTAGTTGCGGAATTGTAATACGAATCATCGTACCATCTGACGTTGGGTTCACACCTAAGTCAGCTAATTGAATCGCTTTTAATACGTCGTCTACTGAGCTTTTGTCGTACGGTGTCACTGTTAACATTCTCGCTTCTGGAACTTGAATGTTCGCAAGTTGTTGAAGCGGAGTGTCTGCACCGTAATAGTTTACGTATACGCGGTCTAATAGACTTGCGTTTGCTGTTGCTGTACGAATTCCTGCAAGTTCACGATTTAACGCATCAATTGCGTCATTCATTTTCTTTTCTGCTTGTTTCAATACGTCGTTAGCCATTATTTTCTCCCTTTTAATCTGTTATCGTTGTACCAATATCTTCGCCGAGTACTGCGCGTTTGATATTGCCCTCTTCTGTAATTGAAAATACCACAAGTGGGATAGAGTTGTCCATACAAAACGATGTTGCTGTCGCGTCCATCACTTGTAAGTTCTTCTGTAACATGTCGATATAAGAAAGCGATTCGAACTTTGTCGCTGTGTCGTCGTGCTTTGGATCTGCTGAATATACGCCGTCTACGTTATTTTTACCCATTAAGATAACGTCAGCATTGATTTCAGCTGCACGTAATGCTGCTGTTGTATCTGTTGAGAAGTACGGGTTACCAATTCCTGCTGCAAATATAACGACGCGTCTTTTTTCTAAGTGACGAATCGCACGACGTCGAATATACGGCTCTGCAATTTGTTTCATTTCAATCGATGTTAATACGCGTGTATCAACACCTAATTGTTCTAAACTGTCTTGTAACGCGAGTGAGTTCATTACTGTAGCGAGCATACCGATATAGTCTGCGTTCCCACGTTCCATACCTAAGTCACTTCCAGTTTTACCACGCCAAATGTTTCCACCGCCGACGATTACAGCGATTTCTACATCTAGTTCTCTCGCTTCTTTAATTTGCTTTGCGATATTTTTAATGATATCCGGTTTAATTCCGACACCTTCTCCACCAGCAAGTGCCTCACCAGAAAGTTTTAATACGATGCGTTCATATTTAGAAGAACTCATGATTTTCATTCCTTTTAACTGTTATATATATTGATATAGAAAAAAGACACCGAAGTGTCTTTTTAATTACTGACCCATTTGGCCTTTAACTTCTGCAGCAAAGTCTTCATTACGTTTTTCTAAACCTTCACCTAGTCCGAAACGAACGAAAGTAACGAGTTCAGCGTTGTTTTCTTTTAAGAATTGATCGACAGTTTTGTCACTATCTTTAACGAATGGTTGTGAACCGATGACGATTTCTTCTAAGAATTTACGCATTCTTCCTTCAACCATTTTATCAACGATGTTTTCTGGTTTACCTTCTTCAAGCGCTTGGTTACGTAATACTTCACGCTCTTTATCTAACTCTTCTTGTGGTACTTCGTCTTGTTTTGCATATTGAGGATTTAATGCAGCAGCGTGCATTGAAACATCTTTAGCGATTGCTTCGTCTGTTGAACCTTCAATTACAGATAACACACCAATCGTACCACCCATGTGGATGTACTCACCGAATGCACCATTTTCTGGCTTAGTTAAAACTTCAAAACGACGGATGTTCATGTTTTCACCAATTGTAGCAATTGCTGATTTCATAACTTCCTCAACTGATTGACCATCTAATTCAGAAGCGTTTAACTCTTCAAGATTAGCTGGTTTTGTTTTAACGATATGCTCAGCAATTTTCTTAACTAAGTTTTGGAACTGTTCGTTACGTGCAACGAAGTCAGTTTCAGCGTTAATTTCAACGATTGCTGCATCGTTACCGTCTACTGCGATTTCAATTAAACCTTCAGTAGCGATACGGTCTGCTTTTTTACCAGCAGAAGCAATACCTTTTTCACGTAGGTATTGGATTGCTTCTTCGATGTTACCATCAGTTTCTTGTAACGCTTTTTTACAATCCATCATACCTGCGCCAGTTTTTTCACGTAATTCTTTAACTAATTGAGCTGTAATTTTAGCCATTATTGTTCCTCCATATTCTTTAAAATCAATTTATGTTTTAAAAAAGGTGATAAATAACAAGTACTTATCACCAAATTGTTTATTATTCTTCAGTTTCTGATGCTTCTTCAGCTGATTCTTCTTCTGTTAAGTCGATGTTTTGTTCAGCTGCAACATCTTCGTTAGATACACCTTGTTGACCTTCTAATACAGCGTCAGCCATTTTAGATGTCATTAAGCGTACCGCACGAATCGCATCGTCGTTAGAAGGGATAACGTAGTCCACTTCGTCTGGGTCACAGTTAGTGTCAACCATTGCAACGACTGGGATACCTAAGATTTTAGCTTCGTTAATCGCGATAGATTCTTTACGTGGATCTACGACGAATAATACTTTAGGCATATCTGTCATTTCACGAATTCCACCTAAGAATTTGATTAAACGATCATATTCTTTGTTGATTTCCGCAACTTCTTTTTTAGGAAGTACTTCGAATAATCCGTCTTCTTCCATTTTTTCGATTTCAGAAATTCTATCGATACGACCTTTGATTGTATCGAAGTTTGTTAAGATACCACCTAACCATCTGTGGTTTACGTAAAGTTGACCTGCACGCTCTGCTTCTTCTTTAATCGCATCTTGAGCTTGCTTTTTCGTACCGACGAATAATACTTTACCACCGTCACGTGAAACTTCTTTAATGAAGTTGTACGCATCGTCAACCATCTTAACTGTTTGTTGTAAATCGATAATGTAGATACCGTTACGCTCCGTGAAGATGTATTTTTTCATCTTCGGGTTCCAACGGCGTGTTTGGTGTCCAAAATGAACACCAGCTTCAAGTAATTGTTTCATACTAATTACTGCCATGAATATTTTCCTCCTTGGTTTTTACCTCCGCTTTAGCGCTAGCTAACAACCGTTACGGCACCAGTTAGCTCCTTGCTAAAACGTGTGTAATTGGCTTTATAGCCGTTTATTATAATAGCACAGTTTAGTCAGGGCTTCAACTAAAACATATCTTTTTCTAGTTCTTTTAAGAATCCTGGCTTTTTAATGCGAATAAACGTCCCTTTCATACCGAGTGAACGAGATTCAATAACGCCTGCACTTTCTAACTTTCTTAACGCGTTTACGATAACTGAACGTGTAATCCCGACTCTATCCGCAACTTTTGACGCGACAAGTAAACCTTCTAACGCATCGAGCTCTTCAAAAATGTGTTCGATCGCTTCACGTTCAGAGTATGATAATGAACGGATTGCCATCGCGATGCTCGCTTTGTCACGCGCTTCTTTTTCAACTTCTTTTTGACGCTCGTTCATCATTTCCATACCTACAACAGTACTTGCGTACTCACATAAGACGAGATCTTCTTCGGTAAATTTTTCTTCTTTTTTACCGACGACGAGCGTTCCAAGGCGATCTCCACCACCGAAAATTGGAATGACGCACGTCTCTGAGTTACTATATTCAGCAACTTCTTCTGGGAAGATCGTTAACTTATTACTAAAGTCGATATTCTCTTCTGTTTCACGTAGTCGCATAATACGGTTCATATAATACTCAGGGAACTCACGATTTTCTAAAAATTCGTGCATACGACTGTTTTCATCGAAACTTTCGTGATACGTACCGTAACCGAGTAACTTCGCATCACTCGCGACGATGAACGTGTTACAGTCTAATATTCTACTAAGTTTTTCTGCTAACGCTTCGTATTTTACGTTTTCTTGAATGAGCTTATTAATTTCTCTCGCTCTTTCTAATAATGTTGGCATATAGAATAGCCCTCCGTTTTATAAAATAAATTGACTTAAGTTTTTACTACTCTTAATTGTGTCTAGCTTATCATTTACGTATTTCTCTGTAATTTCAACGTGTGCACCGTGCATATTATCCGCTTCAAACAGTAACTCTTCAAGCAGAGTTTCCATAATCGTATGAAGTCGTCTTGCACCGATATCATCCGTCGTAGAGTTTACGTCGTACGCAATATTTGCGAGTGCTTCGATCGCTTCATCGGTATAACTGACCGTCACACCTTCAGTTTCAAGCAGTGCTTCATATTGCTTTGATAATGAATGTTTTGGTTCAGTTAAAATACGTTTAAAGTCTTCTGCTTTTAACTTATCGAGTTCTACACGAATCGGGAAACGCCCTTGTAACTCTGGTATTAAATCACTCGGTTTTGCAACGTGGAACGCTCCAGCACCGATAAATAAAATATGTTCCGTATTCACCGGTCCGTATTTCGTTTCAACAACGCTTCCTTCAACGATTGGTAAAATGTCACGTTGTACCCCTTCACGAGATACTCCAGCTTGACTATTTGACCCCATCGCAATTTTATCCATCTCATCGATAAAGATAATCCCTAACGTTTCAGCGAGTTCAATCGCTCGGTCATAGACGAGGTCCGTGTCGATCAGCCCTTCAGACTCTTCTCTAATTAAATGCTCACGCGCATGTTTTACTGGCAGACGTTTTTTACGTTTTTTCTTCGGCATCATATTTTGTAACATATCGCCCATACCATTGTCCATACCTGGCATCATCATCGACATTTGTTTCTCTTCGACTTCGATTTCAACGACACGCTCTTCTAAACGTCCGTCTTCTAAATCCTGGCGGATGTTACGACGTTTTTCACGTACAGTGTCATCAACTTCTTCTACTGGTTCTTCTGTTTTACCCATATTTGAAAGCATTTCAAACGGATTGTTAAACGTCGGTTCTTTAAAACGTCCTGGTGCGAGTAGTTTTATTAAACGTTCGTTCGCTAATTTCGTCGCCTCTTCACGAACGCCTTTAAATAATTCTTCTTTCACCATTTTTACGCTCGTCTCGACTAAGTCTCTCACCATCGACTCGACGTCACGACCGACATAACCGACTTCTGTATACTTTGTCGCTTCAACTTTCGTAAACGGTGCACCGGTAATTTTAGCCATGCGTCTTGCGACTTCTGTTTTACCGACACCTGTTGGTCCGATCATTAATATATTTTTCGGGATGACTTCAGGTTTTAAGTCATCACTTAATTTCATACGGCGATATCTATTTCTCATCGCTATCGCAACTTTACGCTTTGCTTCATATTGTCCGACGATGTTTTCGTCGAGTTTTGACACAATTTCTCTTGGAGATAAACTAACCAATATATATCCTCCTATTCAGCATCTATCGTTTCAACGATAATATTATCATTTGTAAAGACACAAATATCTGCAGCGATTTTTAACGCGTCACGCGCAATCGTCTCAGCATCTAAATCGTCTCCGTGTAATTTCATCGCGCGTCCTGCAGCGAGTGCGAAGTTCCCACCAGACCCAATCGATAAAATACCATCGTCTGGCTCGATGACTTCACCTGTACCTGAAACGATTAACATCGTATCTTTATTCATAACGATTAACATCGCTTCAAGTTGGCGGAGCATTTTATCTGTACGCCACTCTTTCGCAAGTTCTACGGCTGCACGTTCAAGTTGACCGTTATACTCATATAGTCTTGCTTCAAATTTTTCATATAAAGTAAATGCATCAGCGACACTACCTGCAAATCCAGCGACAACTTTTCCTTCATATAAACGTCTCACTTTTCTCGCGGTATGTTTCATGACGACTTGGTTACCTAAAGTAACTTGTCCGTCACCAGCCATCGCCATTTTACCTTTATGCTTGACTGCAAATATCGTCGTTCCTTTAATTGCCACTTTCGTCACCTCTTATTATTTTGTGGATGTGCGCTTAAATACGCTTGTCTCAACTGCTCTTTAGAAACGTGCGTATACTTTTGAGTCGTCGATAACGACTCATGACCAAGTAGTTCTTGTACTGCACGTATGTCTGCACCGTTATTTAACATATGCGTTGCGAACGTATGTCGTAACGTATGCGGATGAAGCGATGCTTTTATTGCACTTTCTTTCATCACTTTATTGATGATATAGCGTAATCCACGGTCAGTTAATTTCGTCAAATTATAATTTAACCAAAAAGCACCTGTCTCTTCCATATGTTTAGAAAACGTCTCGATATATTCAAGTAACGCTTCTTTTACAGATTCATTAAACGGTACGATACGTTCTTTGTTCCCTTTACCGAGTACTTTTAACAACCGGTGATCAAAGTCGATATCAGAAACTTCGATGTTTAATAGTTCTGCACTACGTATTCCTGTGCCGTATAATAACTCGAGTAACGCACGATCTCTCGTGTACATCTTTTTGTTTTTATCGAGTGACTGAAACAAAGCATCGATTTGGTTTTCATACAAGAAATCCGGTAACATAGAGTCTCGCTTTGGAAAAGACACTTGACTCACCGGATTGTTTTCTACGATATATCGTTCGTTTAAATAATTATAAAAACTACGAATCGCAGAAATTTTACGGCTAATCGTCGTCTTTTTATAGTCTTTATCGTATATAAACGTTAAATAATTACGTGCATCTCTCGACTCAAACGTCGTTACCGTTAGATGTTCCGCGTTTAAAAATGATTCAAACTCGCGTAAATCGAGTTGATAACTTTCAATCGTTTTTGGAGAATACTGATTTTGATACTTTAATACATCTAAAAAGTCGAGTACATAGTCCATCCACAGTCCTCCTCACTGTTATAAAAAAATTCCCATTGAATAGTTTAATATATTTGACAGACAATTGCACACAATTACTATTTTTCTGAAATATCTTTTTTCTTATGAAACACCATAAAAAATCTAGGCTAGATTAGTAGCCTAGATTATTTTTAGTTTGCATCTTCTTCATAATCACAGTTCGAACATTTTACCTTGACCGTTTTACCTTTACGTTGCTCGACTAAGTACTGGTTACATTTCGGACAATCTCTACCGACTGGCTTATCCCATGATACGAAGTCACAGTCTGGATATCGTTCACATCCGTAGAAAATACGACCTTTTTTAGACTTACGTTCAACGATTTCGCCTTCTTTACAAGTCGGACATTTTACACCGATCTTCTTAACGATTGGTTTTGTGTTACGGCAATCTGGGAAGTTTGAACATGCCATAAATTTACCGTAACGTCCCATTTTGTAAACCATTGGCGAGCCACATTTTTCACAGTCTATGCCTGCGGGTTCGTCTTTAATTTCGATTTCTTCCATTTCTGATTCAGCTTTTTCAACTTGTGGTCTAAACCCTTTATAAAAGTCATCGATCACTTTTACCCACTCTTTGTTGCCGTCTGCAATTTCGTCGAGTTGTTTTTCCATATCTTTCGTAAAATCAACATCGATAATATCTGGGAAGTAATCGGATACTTGTGCAGAAACGATTTCTCCAAGTTCAGTTGGAACAAAACGACGCTGGTCGAGACGTACGTAGTTACGTTTTTGAATCGTCTCAATCGTCGGTGCGTACGTAGATGGTCGGCCGATACCTGACTCTTCTAACGTTTTTACAAGACGTGCTTCAGTGTAACGTGGTGGTGGTTGAGTAAAGTGCTGATTTGAATCGATCTTTTCAGCAGTAACCGTTTCACCTTCAGAAATTTCAGGGATAATATTTTCTTTCGCATCTACTTTTTCGTCTGTACCTTCTTCGTATACTTGTAAGAATCCTTTAAATTTAATAGTAGAACCGTTACTTCTAAAGATGACTCCGTTATTGTTTAAGTCCACGCGCACAGTATCGAGCACTGCTGGTGCCATTAAACTAGCGACGAAACGGTCCCAAATTAGTTTGTACAAACGGTACTGATCACGTGATAAGAAAGCTTTCATTTCTTGTGGTGTACGTAATGTAGATGTTGGACGCACCGCTTCGTGCGCATCTTGTCCTTCAGACTTTTTATCTTTACGTTTACCTAAAAACTCTTTACCGTACATGTTTTCAATATATCCGTATGCTTCAGACTTGGCTTCGTTAGATACGCGCGTAGAGTCTGTTCTCATATACGTAATTAAACCAATCGTCCCTTGTCCTTTTACGTCAATTCCTTCATACAGTTGTTGAGCGAGCATCATCGTTTTACGTGCACGGAAATTTAATTTACGCGCCGCTTCTTGTTGTAATGTAGAAGTCGTAAATGGATACGCAGGATATCTCAGTTTTTCTTTTTTCTCGACAGAGTCGACGTTAAAGTCGTCTCCTTTAATTTGCTTTAAAACGTCTTTAACGACAGATTCATTTGGTAACTCTGTCTTTTTAGCGTCAGACGCTAACTTATAAAACTTACCTGTAAATTTCGAGCGCTTATATTTAAAGTGACCTTCAATTGACCAATATTCTTCTGGTTTAAAGTTACGGATTTCATTTTCTCTGTCGATAATCAGTTTTAATGCAACTGATTGTACACGACCTGCAGATAATCCTTTTTTAACTTTCTTCCATAATACTGGTGAAATGTTATAACCAACGAGTCTGTCTAATATACGACGTGCTTGCTGTGCGTCGACGAGTTGTTGGTCCATTTCTCTCGGTTCTTTAAAACTATTTTTTACTGCATCTTTTGTAATTTCATTAAATACGACGCGGTGATATTCTTTATCGTCACCGAGAGCGTGTGCTAAATGCCACGCGATCGCTTCACCTTCACGGTCCGGGTCCGATGCTAAATAGATTCGTTTTGCTTTTTTTGCTTCTTTTTTAAGTTCTTGAAGTAAAGGTCCTTTACCTCTAATCGTTATATATTTTGGTTGGTAGTTGTTTTCGACGTCAATACCAATTTGACTACGGGGCAAATCTCTAAGGTGACCCATCGAAGCGACGACTTTATATCGTTTTCCAAGATATTTACCAATCGTCTTCGCTTTTGCTGGGGACTCTACAATGACTAAATTATCTGCCACTTTTAATTGCCTCCCTCACGTTTTATGATTCAATGAACAATATTACACACTAACTTTTAAATTTGTCAACGGTTCTAAATTCATTTATTGTAATTCATATAAAATATCATCAGCTTTTGTAACGAATATCGCACCTTCTTTTAACCGCGCATTTACCCCTGCACTGAGCGGTGACGTAATATTTCCTGGTATACAAAAGACGTGTCGATTTTCTTCCATCGCCATCTCTAACGTAATTAAACTTCCGCTTTTTTCTTCGGCTTCAGTGACTAATACACCTTCACTTAAGCCAGCGATAATTCTATTTCGTGCGACGAATTGATGCTTATTTATCGGTGTGCCTGGTGGATACTCACTAATCGTACAACTATATTTTTCAATACGATGTCTCGTTTTTATTGTTGACTTCGGATAATGGATATCGTGACCAAATGCGAGTACACCGATTGTTTGAATATTCTCTTCAAGTGCAATATGGTGCGCGATATCATCTGCACCATATGCGAGACCTGACACGACTGTAAACTCATTTAACGCTGGAATGATTCTTTGTAACGCTTGACGCGTATACATTCCAGCTTTACGACTACCAACGATGCCGATTTTGCGACTATTTAAAGCCGATAAAGAGCCCTTTACATATAATACGTACGGCGGGTCGTAAATTTCTTTTAACGATGCTGGATAATACTTTGAACTCTCCGTTATAAACGTCACACCGTTCTCACACAATGTATGGTGGATGTCTTCTAACGAAATTTCTCTCGCATGCTGTAACTTCTTAATTGTAGATTCTTTTAATACTTCACCATTTCGGATCTTCTGAAACTCTTTTCTTGTAACTTTTGCAAAACTTAATTGTAAAATGTGAAGTTTCATAACTGTATTATAATCGATAGTTTTTAAAATTGGTATAAAAATAAAAAAACGCAGAGATTATATTATCTCTGCGTTACAATTTAAATTTATTATTTAATTGTTAGACATTGCTCGTAAAGGCCTTCTTTTTTAATACGCTCGATTAATGTCTCACCGATTACTGACGGTGTATCTGCTGTGTCGATACCTGCGTCGTTCATCGCTTTAATTTTACCTTCTGCTGTACCTTGACCACCAGAAATGATCGCACCAGCGTGACCCATACGTTTTCCTGGAGGCGCTGTTTGACCACCGATGAATCCAACAACTGGTTTTGTCATATTTTCTTTCACCCAAGCTGCTGCTTCTTCTTCAGCTGTACCACCGATTTCACCGATCATTACAACTGCGAGTGTTTCATCGTCTTCGTTAAATGCTTTTAATACGTCGATGAAGTCTGTACCGTTTACTGGGTCTCCACCGATACCAACAGCTGTCGTTTGACCGATTCCAGCTTCAGTTAATTGGTGAACTGCTTCGTAAGTTAACGTACCAGAACGTGATACAACTCCTACGTGACCTTTTTTGTGGATATAACCTGGCATAATACCAATTTTAGTTTCATCAGCAGTGATGATACCAGGACAGTTTGGCCCAACAAGACGTGTTTCTTTATCTTCTAGGTAGTCAACGACTTTAACCATGTCTAATACTGGAATATGCTCTGTAATACAGATAACAAGTTCTACACCTGCATCTGCTGCTTCCATGATTGAATCTGCTGCGAATGGAGCTGGAACGTATACGACTGATACTGTCGCGCCAGTTTCTTTTTTCGCTTCTTCTACTGTATTGAATACAGGTACACCTTCTACTACTTGTCCACCTTTACCTGGTGTTACACCACCGACAATTTTCGTGCCGTAGTCTAACATTTGTTTCGTATGGAATAATGCAGTAGATCCAGTAATACCTTGTACGATTACTTTTGTATCTTTATCTACAAATACTGCCACAATTAATTTCCCCTTATCTTATTTATTTTCTTCAACGAGTGCGATAATTTTTTGTGCACCTTCAGCCATTGTGCTTGCTGGTGTAATTGCTAAACCAGAGTCTTTAAGAATCTCTTTACCTTCTTTAACGTTTGTACCTTCTAAACGTACGACTAATGGAATTTCAAGTCCGACGTTTTTAACTGCTTGTACAACACCTTTAGCAATGACGTCACATAACATGATTCCACCGAAGATGTTTACAAAGATTCCTTCTACGTTTTCATCACTTAAGATGAGTTCGAATGCTTTTGTAACTTTCTCTTCAGTCGCACCGCCACCTACGTCTAAGAAGTTCGCTGGGCTTCCACCGAAGTGGTTAATTGTGTCCATCGTTGCCATCGCAAGTCCAGCACCGTTAACCATACAACCGATGTTACCATCTAGTGCAATATAAGATAAGTCGTATTTAGACGCTTCAACTTCTTTTGGATCTTCTTCGTCGAAGTCACGCATTTCCATTACTTCTTTTTGACGGTATAATGCGTTATCGTCAAAGTTGATTTTCGCATCTAACGCCATAACTTCACCGTCACCTGTTGTTACAAGTGGGTTGATTTCGACGATTGATGCATCTTTTTCTACAAATACATCATAGAGTCCAAGTAATAATTTTGCCGCTTTGTTAATTAACTCAGTTGGAATGTTGATGTTAAACGCAAGTCTTCTTGCTTGGAATGGTAATAAACCAACTGCTGGGTCGATCACTTCAGTGAAGATCTTTTCAGGTGTTTTAGCTGCAACCTCTTCGATTTCAGTTCCACCTTCTTCAGAACCCATTAACACGACACGGTTTGTCGCACGGTCTACAACAAAGCTGATGTAGTATTCATCTTTAATGTCGCAACCTTCTTCAATTAATAAACGGTTAACAACAGTACCATCTGGTCCGTTTTGTACCGTTACTAATGTAGAACCGAGTAAACTTTCAGCGTATTCTTTAACTTCATCTAAAGATTTCGCAATCTTTACGCCTCCAGCTTTCCCACGTCCACCTGCGTGAATTTGTGCTTTCACTACGTAGACGTCAGAGTCTAATGTTTTTGCTACTTCTACCGCTTCTTCAGGCGTACGCGCAACGTCACCGTTCGGTACTTTTACCCCTTTAGAGCGGAAAATTTGTTTTCCTTGATACTCATGAATATTCATGGTCTGCCTCCTAAGCGTTATAATAATAAGCTTTCAAAACTATTATATAAATTCATCGCACTATTGTAAACTTAACACGCTTCTAAAAAGTGTAATTTTAAATATGTGCGTTTTTTCCACGTTTTAAATGTGGTTTAAACGAGAAATACGTCCAAATTCTAAGTATATATTCGAGTGGTCCGTATTTAAACTTCTTCATATAGTAATAACTACATATAATTTGTACGATAAAGAAAATGATCGCTATTACAAATGACAACGTAAAGTTACCATCTCCGAATCGTCCAAGCCCACTACCATAATATATAAACGAGTGGAACACGGATTGTAAAATATAGTTCGTTAACGATAATTTACCGACGGCTGCTAAACTGTCCATAAATAAGTTTTCCTTATATAGATAATAAAATAGTGCGATATATCCATAAGCTAACGCTGTGTCGATAAAGAACATATAATAATCGAGTGTCTCATTATTAAGCCCAAATATATTTAATATAATACCGATCGGTACGAGTAGAATGAGTGCTTTTTTCCACGTGCCACCTGTTTCAAACATTTTAAGTTTTGCTGCAATCATTCCAGATATAAAGACAGGCACGTAAAAGGAAATAATGAGTATATACGTAAATATGTATCCGACCATTCCTCCGCCTAAAAACGGGTTCTCTGAATCGAATATAAACGACTGACGTTCAGCATTCGATAACGTACGATACGCTTCTTTTTCTTCGAGTAAATATTCGATTTTTTCATCGGTTAACTCTGTCGTATAACTCTCAAATTCTTCGTCTACTTCTTCTACACTACTACCAAAGTCTAAATGCATTAATACAACGAGCGCTGATGATAGAAGAAAACAAATAATCATCGTTTTAAGACTTCGATTTGGTAGCCAAAATAAAACAATCGTCATCAGTCCATAAACGAACAAAATATCTCCTTCAAATAAATACATCGCGTGCAGTGTACCAAATAATAGTAACGCGAGTCCGCGACGAATGAGTCCACGTTTAACACCGAGATCTTTACGTTTAAAACTAGACGCCATCATATACATCCCAAATCCAAATAAAAAGGCAAATATCGGCATCGTACTACCTTCAAATAATACGCGAATCGTATTCATTAAAAAGATGCCGACATTAGACACGTCATATACTTCAGGATAACTATTACCAAACATGCCGTAGTTAAAAACGAGCAAGTTCGCGAGTAATATCCCAAGTAAACTAAATCCTCTTAAACTATCTACTACTTTAATTCTGTTCATCTAAAAATCTCCTGAATTTCCTTAACGGGTGAAAAACTTTTTCTATGAATCGGCGTTACACCGTATTGTCCTAACGCATCTAAATGAGTCTTCGTTCCATACCCTGAGTTCTTTTCAAAATCATATTCCGGATACTCTTTACTATGTGCTTTCATTAAACGGTCACGATATACTTTAGCGATAATCGAAGCGGCAGCAATCGAATTTGAATTTGCATCTCCTTTTATGATACTTTGTTGATGAATATCCACATCTAATTCCATCGCATCAATTAATAAATGATCAACGTATCTATTTAAATTTTTCACTGCACGAATCATCGCAAGTTTTGTCGCTTCATATATATTTAACGTGTCAATTTCTTCGACAGTAGCGATACCTATACCGACTGTGCACGTGTCTAAAATTAAATCATATAAGCGATTTCTTTCAGATTCACTTAATTTTTTAGAATCATCTAACCCATATAACTTCTCGTCACCTAAAATTACAGCACCAGCAACGACTTCTCCTGCGAGTGGTCCGCGCCCTGCTTCATCGACTCCGGCAATTACACCTGTTAACTCACGCTCATAGACCATCATACGTTCAAAACGTCGTTTCGTCTCTTCGATTTTTTCAAGTTGACGTCTGCGACTTTTAATTGCATTTTGTACACCGACGCGTGTATCACTTTGTAAATCAGTATTGTCTAAATCTTCTATAGAATGAATCGTCTGTAAAAATTCTTTTACTTCTTTAATTGTCATCGTTAACCTCGTCAAATGTATATCTACCAATCTTACCGTTACGAATGTCATAAACGACTCGGTTAGTCACTTGTTCATAATCGACTTCGTTACCAGACATTAACATACCTCTACTTCTACCAATTGCGTCAAATACTGAAACAATGTCCGTTTCATCATAATTATTAATATTATAAAACGTATCGAAATTTTCTTTGTCATTTTCAATTAAAAACTTCATACCAAAAATAGCAACCTCATCTAAATGAACGACTCTATCCGTAATCGCACCAGTTAAACTTAACTTTAACCCGACGTCTCCTTCAAATTTCGGCCATAATACCCCAGGTGTATCTAGCAGTTCTAAATTATTACCTGCTTTAATCCACTGCTGAGATTTCGTTAAACCAGGAGTATTTCCAGTTCTAGCTGCTTTTTTACGCGCTAAACTATTAATTAACGTCGACTTTCCAATGTTTGGAATACCAATGATCATCGCACGAATCGGACGACGGTTAATACCACGCGCTTCCATACGTTTAAACATCTCTTCAGTCGCTTCCATCGCAACCGGTTCAATACGTTTTAAAACGTTGTTACTACGCGCATCTAGCGCAATCGGATACGTCCCAATTGACTTAAAGTAATTCATCCACTGATTTGTCATATTTTGATCTGCGAGATCAGACTTATTTAAAATGACAATACGTGGTTTATTTTTAACGATCTCGTTCATCATTGGGTTTTGACTCGACATTGGAATTCTCGCGTCTAAAATTTCTATCACTACATCAACTTTACTTAAATTCTCTTCAATTTGGCGCCTTGCTTTAGCCATATGTCCAGGAAACCAGTTAATAGACATATCTTCACTTCCTCATTAAGTTTTAATTTCTATTCGATTATAGCAAATTCCTTTTATCATACGATATACCACAAGGATTTAAAATATGTAAATTATGAAAAAGATTAGCTATACGAACATTAAATTTTTGTTCCAAAATAACAAAAGAACAATCTTTCATTATTTTATAAACGTGATATTATATACATATGAACTTAATATCAAAAAAGGTGGTCTTTCCTTTGAGTAACAACTCATTTATCAATGCGCAACAACAAGTTGAATCAGCATGTAGAATTTTGAATACGGAACCAGCAGTCTTTGAAATTTTAAAAGACGTTGAGCGTATGATTGAAGTTAGCATTCCAGTTAAGATGGATGACGGTACAATCAGAACGTTCAAAGGTTACCGTGCAGCACACAACACGTCACTCGGACCAGCAAAAGGTGGAATTCGTATTCACCCTGCAACAACGTACGATGACGTAAAAGCGTTATCTATTTGGATGACATTTAAATGTGCAGTAACAGGTACACCATACGGTGGTGGTAAAGGTGGTATCGTTGCTGACCCAACAAAACTATCTGAAAACGAACTCGAGCAATTAGCGCGCGGATACGTTCGTGGTCTTTACAAATACTTAGGCGAAAAAATCGACGTACCTGCACCAGACGTAGGCTGTAGTGCACAAATGATCAGCTGGATGGTTGACGAATACTGTCAACTAGCTGGTACACAAGCACTCGGTACATTCACTGGTAAACCAGTAGAATACGGTGGATCACTAGGACGTACAGAATCAACAGGATTCGGTATTTCAGTCATTGGACGTCAAGTTGCTAAAAAATTCGATATCCACTTCGAAGAAGCAACACTTGCAGTACAAGGATTCGGTAACGTAGGAAGCCACGCGGTAAAATACTTCGAACAACTCGGTGCAACAGTACAAGCAGTTATGGAGTGGCACCCAGATGGATTATTTGCTATCTACCGTGAAGAAGGATTTACTTACGAAGAGCTAGAAGCAAACCGTGGTAAATTCAAAGAAATGGACAACGTTAAAATCTTAAACCCAGAAGACTTCTGGTCATTAGACGTAGACATTATGGTACCAGCAGCACTTGCAAACGCAATCGATGAGCGCGTTGCGAAATTAGTAAAAGCAAACATCGTACTTGAAGGTGCAAACGGACCAGTCACTACTGAAGGAGATGCAGTATTCAAAGAAAGAGGCATCACAGTAGTACCAGACATCCTTACAAACTCAGGTGGAGTAATCGTATCTTACTATGAGTGGGTACAAAACCTACAAGGATTCTACTGGACAGAAAAAGAAGTCTTAGAGCGTCAAGAAGAGAAAATGATCCAAGCATTTGACGAAATCTGGGATACAAAAGAAAAACACGACGTAACATTCAGAGAAGCGGCTTACTTAAACTCAATTCAAAAAGTAGCAGACGTTATGAAGTTACAAGGTAAATTATCTTAATATAAAAGAGGCGAAATGACTCGCCTCTTTTTTAGTATCTCAATTTAAATTGTTCTATCGCTAATTTAATTTCATCTCTAACACGCTCGAATTCTGACCACTCTTTACCCGCAGGATCATCAAAACCCCAATGTTCTTTTTTAACATTTGGTGGTAAAATCGGACAATTCTCATCTGCATCACTACATAACGTTACGACTAAATCTGATTGTTTTAAAATATCATTATCAATCAAGTCTGACGTATGGTCTGATATATCAATACCTACTTCTTTCATAGCTTCTACTGCTTTAGGATTAACACCATGTGTTTCAATACCAGCAGAATAGACATTCCAGTCTTCACCTAATAATTTCTTCCCCCAACCCTCAGCCATTTGGCTACGGCAAGAGTTGCCAGTACATATAAAATAAATTGTTTTCTTATCCATAATTAAAGCCTCTTTTTAAAATATGATTAGTGTAAAATACAATCCTAAGAGTGTTACAAATAGGACTGGAATAGTAATGACAATTCCCGTTTTAAAGTATGTTCCCCATGAAATCTTTACACCTTTTTGTGCTAAAACATGTAGCCATAATAATGTTGCTAAAGAACCAATCGGCGTAATTTTAGGTCCTAAATCAGAACCTATAATATTCGCATAAACCATACCCTCTTTTAGTAGTCCTGTAGCACTAGATTGACCAATCGCTATTGCATCTATTAAAACAGTTGGCATGTTGTTCATAATTGATGATAAGAAAGCTGATATGAAGCCCATCCCCATCACACTGATGAATAATCCATAACTTGAAATATTAGTTAATATTTCAGCTAAAAATGTTGTGATACCTACATTTTTTAATCCAAATACAACTAAATACATACCAATAGAAAACAGAACGATATTCCATGGTGCACCTGTAATCACTTGTTTTGTATTCACTGCTTTAGAATTTCGAGCGAATAGCACAAATATTATAGCAATCGTACCAGCAACAAAAGATACAGGTATCTGAACAAACTCACTAACAAGATAACCAACAAGTAGTATTACTAAAACAATCCATGAAATCCTAAATAGTTTAAGATCTTTAATTGCATTTTTAGGGTCAGGTAGATTTTCTGCATTAAACGTTTTAGGTATAGATTTTCTGAAATATAACCATAAAACGACAATACTAGCAATTAAAGAGAATATATTAGGAACAATCATACGGTTAAAATATTCAATAAATCCAATATCGAAGTAATCTGCAGAAACAATATTCACTAAGTTACTTACAATTAAAGGTAGTGATGTCGTATCCGCAATAAAGCCACTAGCAATAATAAAAGGGAAAATCTCTTTTTTATTAAATCCTAAATTTCTTACCATTGCTAATACAATAGGCGTTAATATTAAAGCGGCACCATCATTTGCGAAAAATGCTGCTACAACTGCTCCAAGTAACATAATAAAAACAAACATTTTTAACCCATTACCATTTGAAGCTCTGACCATATGTATTGCAGACCATTCAAAAAAGCCAATTTCATCTAATATTAATGAAATTAAAATAACAGCTACAAAAGTTAGAGTTGCATTCCAAACAATACCTGTTACTTCTAGTACATCAGAAAAACTTACAACTCCTGTAACGATAGCCACAACTGCCCCAATCAGAGCTGTAATACCAATATCTAAACCTTTCGGTTGCCATATCACAAAAATTAAAGTTAAAAGAAAAATCACAATTGCTAAAACCATCAACAGCAATCACCTGATTTCACATTTTTACATACACATCTTTCGGTCGATGTATTAATAATATTTAAATTTTTGATAATATCTTCTAAATTATCATGATTCAGTTGATACCAATGCTTGTTACCGTCTTTTCTTATTGTAACTAATTCATTATCTACTAATAACTTCATATGATGACTGAGTGTAGGTTGTGAGAAATCAAAGTATTCCAACAAGTCACAAGCACATAATTCCCCACAAGATAGTAAATCTAGTATTTCCAATCGACTTGGATCTGATAAGACTTTTAATATTTTTGATAGTTCTTTATAAGACATGACTAAACCTCCTAGATGGTAAATAGATTAACATCTATATAGATTGTTGTCTATGTGCTTTTGTTATTTTTTTACAAACCCTTACGAAACGTTAATTACATTAAATTACGAATGTCTCTCCGTCTGTTTCGACTACTACCTGATTTTCTTGTAACTCTTCCGTAAATGTTAGTCTTACTTTACCTAATTCCAGAGTGTTCTCATCATGTTTATTTAAGTGAAAAGCTTCGGCGAATGTGTGAATCGCATTATCAACATTTTCTACTGCTACCTTAATTTCTAATAGTTTACCGTTATCTCCTAGTATGCTTCCTGCTTCAAGGTTTTCTAGTCTCTCTTCGTCACTCATACCCCAGTCAATGATGAATGGCATAGGGACGTTCGTCTTATTGTCTTTTATAAATAACAACTTCCATGAGACTACTTCTCCATTTTCTTTTTCTCTCTTGAATGTGCGAGGCCCATCGATTTCGAATCCTGAATTCTCGAGCGACGTACTGAGAGCTTCGATGTCAGTCGTTCGAAGTGCAAAGTTGTGCATACCCTCACGGTAATTTTCTTTATATATGGAAGACATGAGCGTGTAATCTACATTATCTTCGTTGTACTTCTCGAAGGTTTGCCTGTTTTTTATCCCTAAAAATTCAATATAATAGAGCCCGCAGTGTAATAGTGTATTATACGTGCCCCAAATGTCGTGTGTACCGCCGGTCACAGTATAAAACCCTTTTTGTTCGTATTCGTCTTTCATTGCACTAGGATCTTCAGAAAAATAGATGATGTGGTCGAATAATACTGTCATATGAACGCCTCCTTTACTATAATTATCCCGCTCATTTTCCTTCCACTTGTATCATAATTTTTGTAATGTAATCTTCTTCACCTATTGCACTGAGTCCATCAATGACGTACTCCTCAATCGTATCTCCACTAATTTGATATCCATTGCTATCTATAAAAGATTTCATTTTTTCATATGTTTCGTATGTCTTTATGTACGAGCCTTTGTGATAACCTACCGCATAAGTGCACGATTTTCTAATGAATGGATTCTTTAAAGCTTTTTCTTTAATTCTCATAAATAGATGAGACACATTTAAATAATCGTTCTTTTCAATTTGTGCTTTTGGAATCACCCCACCTACTGGATATCCAATATCTAGCCCTTCTTCTTTTATATGTTTGATAAATGACATCATTACTTCCGTAAATTCTTTGTCAGTGCTATTTAAAATATTTTTGCTTAGCACGTAGTATTCTCTCTCTAAATGTTCAATTGTAATATTATCGATATCGAGATCTATCGCATTTACAATCTGCTCTTTCTTGTTTTGAATAATCTCTTTCGTGCGCTGTAGTGCCTCAATCTTCTGCTGCATCATTTCCGCTTTTTCAGTTAACATCTCAGCTGTTTCTTTTAAATTGTTGGCATTTAAAAAATCTTTTATATCAGATAAAGACATACCAATCTCTTTTAATATTTCAATGACCGTAAACACTTCTGCTTGTTGAAATGAGTAATACCGATATCCATTCGGAGCTACATACTCAGGTTTTAACAAATCAATATCATCATAATGAAAAAGTGTTTGTTTCTTCACGTTACAAATATTTGCGAATTCTCCAGTGGTAAACAAATTTTTTAAAAATTCCAGTTTTTATCTCTCCCGTCCTTGACTATATGGTTACTGTATAATTTATTATCATAATATAGTAAGAACAAACGGAACAGATTTATATATATATAATGAGGTATTTTTATGGAACGCGTACACACTACAATGCAAACGATGCAACCACGAAAACTTTTTCTTAAATATTTAATTCCATCGTTATTTGGAATGATGCTCATGGCCATCAACATTTTAGTCGATGGACTCTTCGTGAGCCACGGTGTAGGAGATAACGGACTGGCTGGAGTCAACATCGCTTTGCCCATTTATTCAGTCATCTTAGCATTTTCTCTATGGATTGGAATGGGTGGAGCAACCCTGTACTCCATTGCTCTAGGACAAAATAATGTGCATCGTGCAAAATCGATTTTTACACACGCGATTATTATTACCGTTGTCGTCACTGGTATCATCATTGGAGTATGTCTCGTATTTGAAGAACCACTCGCGTACCTATTCGGCGCAAATGATGCAATCATTAGTTATGTGCTCGATTATCTACACGTCATTTTAGTATTCGGAATCTTCTTCGTGTTAGAAAACATTCTGAGCATTTTTATACGTAACGACGGGAATCCAACACTCGCGATGGTCGGCTTAGTTGTCACATCGGTTGTAAATATTATCCTAAATTACATCTTTATTTTCATCTTCAACTGGGGTGTAAAAGGAGCCGCATATGCTACAGTCCTTGCGACTGTTATCGGTATTTTAGTCCTCGTGACGCACTTTTTAACTAAACGAAGTCAACTGGCACTCGTAAAGATAAAGATCGACCCATCTATTGTTCGCAATATCATTTCAATTGGATTTCCAAGTTTTATATTGGAAGCCTCAGCTGCAGTAATGATGATTGGGCTGAACGTTACATTTAGTCATTATGTCGGTGAAACAGGAATCTTCTCTTATGCGGTTGTAAACTACATGCACACTGTGTTCTTGATGTTATTCATTGGAGTGGGTGCAGCACTTCAACCAATTTCGAGCTATCATTACGGTGCAAAACTCTTTGAACGATTACAACAATTTATCCGTATCGCAACAGTCACTGGATTCATAGTCGGTGTCCTCATTTTTGTAATTGGAGTCTTAGGGAGAGGACTCATCATATGGCTATTTGGTATTGAAGGTACCGAAGTAATTAGTTATATAAAAATCGGAATCACCCTATTCTTCATTGGATACTTATTCTTAGGAATCAACATGGTGCTCACGGAATTCTATCAATCAATCGGTATAATTCGTATCGCGATTATGATTAGCTTATTACGTAGTTTTATTATCTTCATCCCTCTATTATTTATAATGCCAATTCTATTTGGACCAAACGCGATTTGGCTTGTATTCCCAATAGCAGAGGGACTTACAATGGTTATCATGTTTTTATCTTTAAAATTTAAATGGATACCATTAATTCCTAAAGCGTGATGAAATGTATCGTAGTAGAATACTACTAATAAAATTTTCTAAAAATAAAAAGAATACTCATGGTTAGTATTTAGCTTATCAAACACTTCATATCGAACTCGCAATAAGTTTTTTGGTATAGGGATTTTGTGGATTGTTCAAAATATCGTCCGTTTTACCTACTTCTACAATCTGTCCGTCTTTCATAACGATGATTCTATCTGTCAGTGTTTTTACTGTGGATATGTCGTGCGTGATGAATAGATATGAAGTGCGAATGTTATGTCGTAACTTCTTCAAAATCTCGATGACTTCTTTTTGCACGAGTATATCTAGTGCGGAGACCGCTTCGTCAAATATTACCACTTTCGGATCAGTGATCATCGCTTGGACGATCGATATGCGCTGTGCTTGTCCACCGCTTAACTGGTGCGGGTATTTATCTAGAATCGTTTCGTTTAATTGCACACGTTCTAATGCGCGAAGTATCTCTCTATCCATCTCTTTTTTTGTCTTTCGCGGAAGTCCTTTCGCAAAAAATGGTTCTCGGAGTGACGTTCTTACCTTCAAATATGGATGTAGACTTTCTTTAGGGCTTTGAAATACAAACTGCACATTTTGTCTAAATTTTAGGTAGTTACGTTTTTTCATACTTTTGATATCTTCACCTTCAAAATATACAGTTCCTGAGTTTGGACTTACAAGTCCGCCAAGGATATTCGCAAGTGTAGACTTTCCGGACCCAGATTCTCCAACAATTCCGATAGATTCCGCTTCTTTAAGTTCCAAACTCACATCTTTCAAAGCTATTGTATCTTTGAAGTTTTTAGACACATTTTCACATGATAAAATCATCTCACGTCCTCCTCTCTCGATACTTGGACGAGTGCTTTTGTATGCGGATGCGTTGGATGCTTAAATAGCGTCTTTGTATCATTCGTCTCTACCATTTCTCCCTTATAGAAAACATACGCACGGTCCGTGTACTTCTCTATCAGTTTCATGTTATGTGTGATTAAAATGAGCGACACGCCTTCTTCTTGATTCAGTTTTTTAAAAAACTCCATTATCTCGTTTTCCGTGATGCTATCTAGAGCAGTCGTCGGCTCATCTAAAATAATTATACGTGGCTTCGTCATTAGGGAGAGTGCGATATTGACGCGTTGGCGCATTCCACCAGAAAGTTCGAACACGTATCCGTTCAAGATTTTTTTAGGATTTTTAAGCCCCACAAGTTCTAACAATTCCGTCGCACGTTCTAATCCTTCACGTTTAGTGCCACACTGATGCGTCACGAAACCCTCTAACATCTGGTGCTTAATTTTTACTAACGGATGTAAAAATTCCGTTGTATTTTGTGGAATATATCCAACATCAAGTCCGATGAGTTTTCGGTAATCGCTCGACTTAAGGTCATCTATGTTTTTATCTTCTACCATTTTTAGCGTAGCATGTGACACGAGTGATCTCGGAAGCAAGTTAAACATCGCTTGTGTCGATATTGTTTTCCCTGAACCTGATTCCCCAAATACCCCTACAATTTCTCTCTTTTTAAGATAGAAATCAAATGGCTGTACGAGTCTCTTTCCTTCATTTGTGCGCACTTCGAGTGCCTTTATATCAATCATTAGTATCACCTAATTTCATGAGTCGATCATTCAACGTATCTCCCATTAAGTTCAGACCAAGGACAGTAATCACAAGTAATATCCCTGACGGCAAGATTAAATATGGATAGCTCAGCATAAAGCTCTGCGCTTCTTTTAACATCAGTCCAAAACTCGCGTTCGGTGGAACGACACCAAGTCCTAAATAAGATAACGCGGATTCTATTAAAATTGCAGATCCAATACTTGCACTGAATTGTGTTACGAGTCTAGGCAAAATGACTGGGAGATAATGTTTCCACACAATTCTCATTGTCGATAGTCCCATGCTTTTTGCCGCCACTATATAGAGTGCGTGTTGTTGTTCTTTAATGAGTGAATACGTCAGTCTAGCAAATATTGGTATCATAAATATCGCGATTGCAATAAGTGTAGAGTAAAGTCCATCCCCAAATACAACCACAAACATCATAGCAAGTACGATACCTGGGAATGCGAGCATCCCATCTATAAACCTTAGGAAAATCATGCTGATCCACTTATTTGATAAAGCAGAAATGACACCTATGAAAATCCCAGCACATAAGCCTAAAGTGACTGAAACCGTTCCTAAAAGTAACGCATAGCGTGACGCAACCATTAACCTAGATAATATATCTCTACCAAACTGATCCGTACCGAGTAGATGCTCTTTAGACATCAAAGAAAAACGATTATCAATATCCATCTCTGTAATCGGATATGGTGTATAGAAAAATGACACTATTCCTAGCGATAACGGAATGAGTAAGAGTACTACGCTCAATATAAACACATATTTTCTCATGACTCTTTCCTCCTCATTCGCTTATTCAGGAGAATATAGAGTATGTCTGTGATAAGCGTAATGATTATGACAGAAGTCACAATAAAGCTCACGAGCCCTAAAATTAAGAAGAGATCTCGTTTTAAGA
Source organism: Nosocomiicoccus sp. HMSC059G07 (assembly GCF_001815515.1). NCBI lineage: Bacteria > Bacillati > Bacillota > Bacilli > Caryophanales > Staphylococcaceae > Nosocomiicoccus > Nosocomiicoccus sp. HMSC059G07. Next base: position 120,151 of record NZ_KV820866.1, on the reverse strand, counting down.
CTGCACTAAATAACAGTCGGCCAACTCCAGGCAAACTGAAAATACTCTCTACGACAATCACACCTGAAATTAACCCCGCAATTTGAATACCAATAACTGTAAGTGGTGCAATCAACGCATCACGCAGTGGATATTTAATGATTGCAAAAACAGGATTCATTCCAGACACTCGGGTCATGAGCATATAATCTTGTTTTAAACTATGTAACATCGAGCTTCTCACGATCCTAATCTGTGTCGCAATCATACCAAATGCGAGCACAAGTGCCGGCAGTAGTAAGCTCATAAAGCCACCATAAACACTCTCCGTAAATGGTTTAAATCCAGATATCGGAAACACGTCAAACTGTGCAGCGATGTAAACGAGAAAAATGAGTGCAATAAAAAACTGTGGCATCGCGTCACCAATTTGCATGAGCGTTCTCGCTATAATATCAAACGTCTTATTTTGTTTTAATGCAGCAAAGACACCAATTGTGAGTGCTAAAGGCACCGCAATTACGATTGACATCACCATGAGTGTTAACGTAACAGGTAACCTACTTAATAGAAGTGCTGTCACTGTCTCACCATATGTAAAAGACACACCAAAATCACCAGTTATCGCACTGGTCAACCAGTTAAAATATTGCGTATACCAAGCAGCATCCATCCCGAGAGCTGCTCGAAGTTCTCTGACACGTTCTGGTGTGGCTTCTGTTCCGAGACTAATTTCCACCGCATCTCCAGGTATCATCATCAACATAAAAAAAGTGATAAATGATACGACAATTATAAGTACTATGCTACTCGTAATGCGTCTTATAATTTCTTTCATATCATCCATCACCTATTGATTACTCTTTAAATTTTAAATCTTTTAATTCAAAAACATCGATTGGATATGACGTGAATCCTTCTAAGTCTTCACTGATCGCGTAAATACGTGTTGGCGCTTGAATATACAATGCTGGAACTTCTTCTGCTAGAATCGTTTGGACACGGTTATACATGTCCATACGTGTATCATCATCTAATTCTACTTTAATAGATGATAAAAGTTCGTCTACTTCTGCATTTTTATAATTAAAGTAGTTATCCGAGCGCGTGCTTCCATATTTCTCTAGTAAATCATAACCTTCGATACGACCTGTGTGTCCAACGACTGTAAGATCATAGTCACGGTTACCATAGACATCTGTTAACCATGTACCCCATTCTATCGTCTCTATTTTAACATGAATTCCGATTGCCTCTAATTTTTCAGCAATAATCTGTCCTGCATTCACATAGTTTGGATAGTCTGTTGGAAGTTTCATATTCAATGTGATGCCCTCTCTGCCTGACTCTTTCACGAGTTGTTTCGCTTTATCTACATCATACGGATAAGTGTCTGTTGTGTCGACATATCCTTTTAAAACAGGGGGATAGTGCGAGCCGATTTCTTTACCATATCCCCACCACACTGCTTTGATGAGTTCTTCTTTGTCAACTGCCATATTGATTGCTTGTCTCAGTTTTTCATCTTTTAAATGCTCGTTTTCTAAGTTCATAGCCATGATCTGTACAGAGTTATTGTCGATTTCAACGATTTTTGCATCACCTAATGTCTCTGCAACATCCCCTGTAGTTTCGATTAAATCTATATCGCCCTTTTTGAAGCTTGTTACCTGTGCAGTTGAATCTGGCATCATCTTAAACTCAATATGTTTAATTGCACCTTCGTTATAGTGTTCGACACCTTCTAGAACAACCTTATCTTGAGGCGTCCAGTTCACAAGCTTATATGGTCCCGTGCCTACTGGTGATTTCTTTAAGTCATCTCCAGCACCGTCTTTAACAATCGCTGCCCATGGGTATGCAAAGTCACTTATAAATGTTGCAGATGGTGCTTCCGCTTTGAATTCTATCGTATAATCGTCAATTACACTGACTTCTGTTATGTATTCATAGTTATCTTTTCTTGGCCCTAAATCATCTCTGATGCGTTCAAATGAATAAGCCACGTCTTTTGCTGTGAACTTTTCGCCATCATGGAACTTAACGTCATCTCGCAAGTGAAATGTGAGTGTCTTTCCGTCATCAGACTGCTCATAAGATGCAGCCAAACTTGGCACGATTTCTCCGTCTTCTGTCACTTTGACTAACGTGTCATAAATATTGTTTGTGATGACAAACGTCGAACTAGCAGTTGTTCGATGCGGATCTAACCCATCTGGATCCACAGATATTGCGATTTTAAGTCCATCTTTCGTTTCTTCAACTTTATCTTCTTTTAATATTTCCTCGACTTCCTCAGAACTTTTTCCACAAGCCGATAACAAAAGCGTAAGCATAAGTGCTACAAATAATACACCAAATTTTATTTTCATTTTGGTCTCCTTAGTATAAATAGTTTATTCTATTGATTATATTTTCCATGATTTTGGTTGTTTTATCAATTGAAAAAAAGATGCGCATCTTTAACTTTTGATACATGAAACCTTCTATCTATATATCAACACACATGAATATATCATAATTTTTACTTCCATACTTAAATTTTTAAAAAGTCACTTTGGTTTTATTTTTAAAATTAGCAGTTATGTTTCTAATAAGAGTGCTGAACGAAGAGCAGTTGGATTTGACTGAGGATAAGACGTGTCCATCATAGTAGAATACTACTAATAAAAATTTTCTAAAAATAAAAAGAAAACCCATGTTTAACGGATATCAATCATCCGTTAAACATGGATACATTATAGATTATTTTGTAGGTATTCTGTATGTTTTTTGATCATCTCTCATTCCTTCGAAATGTAAATATACATTCCCTTCTGGATCACGAACAGTTAGTAGATCTTGTATAAATACAAAATCCAATTCTACTTCTTCACCAGGTGCAATTTCTTTTGAGAGCTCTTCTTCTGACAACTCAAAAATGAAACTTTCACCACTGCCTCCTGTATCAATACCAAGTCTAGGAATCACGTACTCTCCTGTAATCATAGGTTCATCACTAGTATTCTTTATTATAGTATTCGCTACAAGAAATTTAATGTTCTCATCAGCATTACTAACATATTCTGTAATATCTTCACCATTATATTCACTAACAAGATCAACAGAATTTACGGTTACCTGATACGGAACATCCCACTCAAACCTTTCTACATCGACAGCCTCTCCGACTTCTACTACTTTTTCATCAGTCTTATCATCTCTTTCTGATGATTCTTCTTTATTTACTTCTTCTGTTTCATTTTCTTCTTTCGTTGTATCTTTCTCATTGTCATCCTAACTATCACCACACGCAACTAGCACGAACGATAGTCCCATTACGAATAATAGATTAAGTATTTTTCATTAGAATTACTCCAATATTTAGTATGAAAAGATTTTATATCTGTTTACAAAACTTCTTTTCCCATATGTATCCCGAAATCCTTCAATATAGAAGTAAGAAGAATAGAATGTTTATTTCTCAATTAGCTGTGCCTCCTATATAAGTATTGTCACTTACAGAGTTCAACAGAAATAACAATCTAGGTCAAAATAGAACAGATATTCTTATACCGTTCTCTTTCCCAGTAAGCGCTCTATATAAACTAAATTGTTAAATATATCTCTTAGCAATCTGTTTTAAGGTAACGGTATCATCTAGTTTTTATTATAATTATTTTGCAAAATATGTAAATGTTTTATAAAGTTTTAAAATATTTTTATTATTAAATGATATATATATGAAAGAAAAAAAGCTCTCTTCATAATACTATGAAGAGAGCTTTCATATTATAAATAATTATATGAATAAACTTAAAATAACTAATGTAATTCCTGATACAGCCCAACCAATTGTTGTTGGAACTGACCAAACAAGTACCTGTTCTTTAACTTTTTTGATTCCCATCATTCTATTAACAACCCAGAATAAAGAATCATTAAAATAAGAGAAAATCATCGCACCAAATGCCGCTGCTTGAGCTGCAAGTACTGGATTAATATCTAAATTACCAAGTATTGGTGCAGAAATTGAAGCTGCAGTAATCATAGCAACTGTACCTGATCCTTGGATAAGTCGAACAAATGTGGCAATTAAGAAGGGAATAAGTACTGCTGGAACACTCCAAGTTACTACTTCTTCTGCAATAACTGTACCTGCACCACTCTCCCTTAACACTGCACCAAATGCGCCACCTGCTCCTGTGACAAGTAAAATAATTCCAGCATTATTTAAACCAACTTCAAGTTCTTCGAGTGTTTCTTCTACAGTAAAACGTTTTGCTAATGTAAATAATGCAAATAGTAATCCAATCGCTACTGCAATAATTGGGCTACCTAAAAACGTTATATAAGAATGCACTGTTTCATTTATATGTATAACATCGATTTCAACGAGTGCATTAATACCTGTGTTTAAAAAGATCAGTAATAACGGAATTAAAATTGGCATCAGCGATAACGTAAAACCTGGTAATTCCTTTTCACGTTCACTCGCCTGGTTTTTAAAATCTTCAAACACTTCTTCAGTTGTCGGACGATAATACCCCTCACCATCCGCTTCAGGCAACTGATAAATCTTCTTTCCTAACCACTGTGCGTATAATACACCTGAAATTACGACTGGTATTGAGATAACTAAACCAAGTAATACCATTAGTCCGATATCTGCACCAAAAATACCTGCTACCCCGAGTGGTCCAGGTGTTGGTGGTACAGCATGGTGTGTTGCAGCTAAACCGATACCGAGTGCTACACCAAGTGTAATTACAGATTTACCTGTTTGGCGAGACAACGCTTTAACTAAAGGATGTAAAATAACGAATGCTGAGTCTACAAATATTGGAATTGAAATGATGTATCCTGCTAATGCAATCGCCCATTCTTCTTTTTTCTTTCCGACAAATTTAACGACTTGATAGGCTAATCTTTCGGCAGCACCAGAAATCTCCATCACTTTACCAATCATGATACCAAAACCGATAATAATACCTATCGAGCCTAGTGTCGAACCAAATCCTTGTGAGACGGCTGTGACGACGTCAGTCGGTTCCATACCACCAATTAAACCAGCAATAATTGCGGAAATTGTTAATGCTAAAAACACGTGAACTCTCGTTTTTAATACGAGAAAAATTAACAAAACAATTGCCACAATTAGACCTAAGATCATTTGTGCTGAAGATACTTCCATAATAGTTCCCCCTATTTATGAAAGGCGCTAGAATATGCGCCTATTAATTTCTAAAGCTAAGCGCATATTCTCCTGCTAATTTAATTGCTTCTTCCATCGATTCACTTGAAGCGATATTTTTACCAGCAATGTCAAATGCTGTACCGTGGTCAACAGAACTTCTTAGGAATGGTAATCCGTTTGTAATTGAAATTGTCTTATGAAAGTCCGTCATTTTAGCAGCGATATGACCTTGGTCATGATATAAAGAAATTACTGCGTCATATTTACCATTTAATGCTTGGAAAAATACGGAATCTGCAGGAACTGGACCAGTTACATCAAACCCGTCTTCTTGTGCTGACTTAATACCAGGAGTGATTTCTTCTACCTCTTCCATACCAAATAATCCGTTCTCCCCACTATGTGGATTTAAACCAGCAACGGCAAGTTTTGGTGACTCTACGCCTAACTTAATTAACGCATCATAAGAACGTTCAATATAATCACGCACACGCTCTTTAGTCATTTGATCAATTGCATCTTTTAGAGATAAGTGACGTGTTAAGAAGAAAATTCTTAAGTTTAACACTTGGAACATTGTTAACGGATCGTGTGAATTCGTAAGTTCTTCTAGCATTTCTGTATGACCGATAAACGGTACTTTTGCTGCGTATAACGATTCTTTGTTAATAGGTGTCGTTGCGAGAGCATCTACTTCGTGTTTCATCGCAAGGTCAATTGCTTTTTCAATATAATCAAATGCTGCTTGACCACACTGTGCTTGAATTTCACCAAATTTAAATGTATCCATATCTACATTGTTCATGTCAATTAAATCAATCGTATCAGTTGCAAATTTCGCATCTTTTACCGATTCAATAACGTTAACATTTAAGTCTGTTGCGGTAATTTCTAATGCTCGTTCTATGACATCTTTGTCACCAACTACAACAATGTTTGCACTATTTAATACTTCTTTATTTAAAAATGATTTCACTGTGATTTCTGGACCAATTCCAGCTGGATCTCCCATTGGTACTGCTATAATTGCTTTTTTATTCATAAAAATTTCCTCCTAATTTTAAGTCGCTTTTAAATATTTTATTGCTTCATATATTGTTCTAATATCACCAATCATACCGCCTTTAGTAATGATTGGAAGACCATCATATTCACCATCAATGAGCGTTCCATATGCTGTTAATGGAGCAACCTCATCTATCAAAGTAATACCGTTGGCATTCATAATAGTAGTTAGTGATGCTGTCACATCCCCACCACTTGTAAAGCATCCTTTAATACTATAATCAGTCTCATCAATTACTTTTTTAGTAATTATTGCCAAACCATCAGTAATTCGTTTAGTAACTTCTTCTGGTTGTACATTATTTTCTTTCGCTAGCTTTTGTATATCAATAATGACAAGATTCTCTTCATTAGTTGTAATAATGACTGTTTCACTTGTTTTTAATTTTAGCTTTGCTTGTCTTACACAACGGTTAATTTCATTTTCAAAATTATCATCAAAAGAGGCAAGCTTATATATGTCTGGAACAACAGGCTTAATATCCATACGATCTATTAGATAAGTTAACTGCTTCTCTGTTACTTTTGTTGCACTACCGACTGTTACAATAATTTTGCTGTTATCTACTTTTTGATTTACTTTAAATTTTGAATATGCTGCTGTAAAAGGTCCTGAGTCGACAGGTATAATAGGTAAATTCACCTTCGATAATGACTCTGCAATAAATTCAATATCTTGATTGGTCGCTGCATCAATCACAACAATTCTCTTACCAGTTTGTGTTATACTTTTAAACTTTTCGATAAACTCATCACAATTGCCTGATAATTCATTAATAGTCATTAAACCAACTTCGTATTTAGACTGGCTTTCTATTATCTCTGAAATACAAGACGAGTTAATTGGCATAATTGGATCATTGGCCACATCCGTTTTATGTAATGGAATATTATTAACAACTAAGTATCCACCAATAGTAACTCGACCTGAATCAGGAAATGAAGGTACAACAACGGCTACATTATCTTCATCAACATAATCAAGTAGTAAGTCAATTTCGTTGCCAACATTACCACGCATCGTCGAATCAATCCGCTTACAAATAAAATCAATGTCACACTTAAACAGGCTCTCAAGCGATTGATTTATACGTGTCTTTAAGATATCCTTGCTTAAATATCTACTATCAGTATCAATAATTACAGTATCGATATTTTCATTACTTATAATATCCTTGTTATAAAAGTAAGTTGCTGGACGAAATCCACTTTTACTCATACGTACACCCGTGGCATTCGCTCCTGTTAAATCGTCTGCTATAATTCCAATTTTCACTTAGATAACTCCTCAAATCACTTTTGTAAATTGCTCTATACAGTTCTTAGTAACATCATCTAACTCACTGTTTACGACAATACCATCAAACTTGTCTAAGTTTGCAATTTTAGAATAAGAATAACGGTCAAACTTACTATCATCCACTAATAAGTACGAAGTATACCCACTCTCAATCATTAGTTTTTTGATAAAAGCCTTTTCTCTTGTCGGCGCATAAATTGAACCGTCAAAAACCGCTTCTGTTGCAACAAAAGAGACATCGAACTTTGATTCTTCTAAATACCTAATTGTATGTACCCCGTACATAGAACCAACATTGTTCTGAATAATGCCTCCGGTTAAAATTACAGTGTGATGACTATCCACTAAAATAGATGAAGATTTAATATCATTAGTCGCAATTGTTAAAGGAAAATTAACATCCTTTAGTAATTTAGCTAATTCAAAAGTTGTAGTCCCAGCATCTAAAAATATATGATCATTCGGCTTAATAAAACTAAGCGCCTTAATAGCTATCTCTTTTTTCTCGTCTACTTTGACTAACTGTTTTTTAAAAAAAGGTAACTCTGTTGTTATATTATCCATGAGCATATAACCATTATTAGTACCAAGAACAATTTCGTCATCCTCTAACTCTTTCAAGTATCTTCTTACTGTCATTTCAGATACCTCAAGAAACTTTGCAATAGACGTAATTGTCAAAGTTTCATGTTCACTTAAAAACTCTATAATTTTAGACTTTCTAGATTCCTTAGACAATCGCATCACCTAATTTTTATTGTATTGATTATTTCACAAAATGTAAACTGTTTTTGATAATATATAACAACTTTATGTTTTATTATGATAATTTTTAACAATAAACATTGAGCAGAATAAAAAATATCACAAGGTTATTCTCTTTTTTCAAACAAAAACACCCCTAAAGTTGAATTTCATAAATCAACTTTAGAGGCGTAGAGCAAAATTTTCACTTGAACTATTAATAAAATATTCATTAACCATCTATTAAATCTTCATCCTTAAGAGCTAGTAAAATTACAAAAGCTGCCCAGAGAGTTGAAATACTCATAGCTGTTTCTTTACCATTCCAGATTTGTGATTGCCACATAGCGAACCATTCGCTACCAACTACGATAAATCCAACAAACCAAATCGCAAAACCTAGCATATAAGCGTAAAAACCAAAATCTTTAGCTTTATTAAAGTCTTTACCAGCTTTTTTAACAGCCTTTATCATACGATATACTCCAATAAATGCGAGTAAAGAAAATAGACCTTCTGCTATAATAATTCCCCAATATGCAATCGTATGAATTGTCGTACTTTCAATAGCTCTCCACATGAGTGCATTGCCTTCAAAGGTTGTATCCATAGATAGAACATGATGGACAAATTGGTAATTTGAATTATAATCCATGAGATTTCCTGCAAAGACAAAAAGTCCAAATAAACCAGTGATGAATAATACAAAAATCTTTAAAAATCTTAAACTTAGAGTTGACATTACTTTCTCTCCTTTTTCTCAAAAATTAGATCGATTCTTCGTTGTTCTCTTGATAAGTTTGTTAAGTTGACAAGTTGAACAAAACGCCATCCCTCTTGAGCCTTTTGTTGAATGATATTTGAGTAATTGTCTTTTAAACTGAGTCCCTCTCTCTTTTCAGATACGGATAGTGAGACAATGTCATAGATATACATCGGAGAACCTCCTTTCTATATTTATTATAAGTTTAAATTACTTTTGTTACTATAAATCAACATAATTATGTAGAAAAATTGAATATCTATTAAAACATGATAGAAATTAAAAATACTCCTCTATTCTAAAGTTTAGAGGAGTACAAAAACAAAAGTCTTTTAAGTAGAATTTATATAGTTATAAACTGCTTAATTATCAACCTAAATAAATTAATTTATGTCTAATGGCATAAATTCATATTATCCTTGAAAAGTAGTTGTAAATGATTCTTTGACCCCATCTTTTCTAGTATAAAATCTTTAGCAATACTTCTTAGCAAATAAATAATGGTCATATCATCTATCTCAAACTTAGCTTAGTTTTTTTGAAAATAATGAGAGTGATAATTACGAAATTTTACAAGAGAGGAAATAAAATTTTCATGGTTTAAACTCTCTGAAATTTGTGAGTCATTATTATTTACTCGTCACACTATAAATCCATTCTATCCAACCTTTTACTGTCCCTGCACGACGTTTTGCCGTCGACTCTGATTGGATTGAATGTATATTGTTTAATAAAATTCCTGACACATATTTATTAAACCCATTTGGTCCATGCTCTTCATAATATAAGAATGCCTTTCGGAGAGTGTTGTATTGTAGCATACACTCAATAATGATTTTATTTCTTTCATTACTGTTATACATTTTTTGAATTTTTTGGCCAAGCTTTGATAATGAAAACTTCAAGTCCGTTTGCTTTTGTGCAAGCCCTAAAAACACGAGTGCATTGGCATAATAATCACTTTGCCTTACATTAAACTCATATTCTTTTGCTAATTCTTCTTTGCTCTTCGGTTCAACTAAATAGTCAATCATATCTAATAAACGCATCACATTATCTGCTTGTGGGTAAACAACATCATTAGGTTCATATTTCATAGGTGTTTTTTCTATAAAATTATGAATACGTCTAATATCCAGATTCAAGTTCTCATTGAGTATGAAGCTGTATTGCCCTTTCCATTTGATACTCGAGTAATTCATAGCATCTGTAAATTCATAAACACTAAAATAAAACACGTCATCAGCGAATGTAAAAAATATTGGAAGTATCTTTTTGTTATCTGTTATTGAGTTTATTACTCTAAATGGATAGTAAAGTTGACGTATCATAAAATCTTTTGGAACTTTTGCCTTAGCTTCAATTAAAGCAATGGAACTATCATCTTCATAACTTCCGTCTATCTCAACTTGGCTATTTATTACTTCAAAATTATAAACTTCATCATTCAACTTACTACGAGTGTTGATCTTATAGAATAATTTACCTGAACTCATTCGTCCTGTTAGGGTTAGAACACTTTTCTCACTTGTATCTTTATTTTGAACTTTGTTCATAACTTCATCGACCATACCAGAAGCATGCGCCACGTTTAAAGCAACCGCTTCACTCGTAATATTGTGAATATCTATCGTTTCAATATACTCTGGTAATTTAACAAACTTTGGCTTTGTTGGAATCATTTTAAGTTTTTCATAAGCCTTGAATCTACCAATAATATAAGTTCCTCTTGTATCTGGTAGTATTGAAAAGTTATTTTCAGAAAACAAAGTAGGTAACTGATCTGAGTGGTCAAACTTAGTCATGAGTCTAGCTTCTCTAAACTCATTAATTTGAGTTGAAGTAATTCTGAAGAAACCATTCTTCTCAACTTCATCTTTTATATTGTATTTTTCAAAAAGTTTATTCCAAGCATCATCTGTTTTATTAACTTTTTTTGAGGATTTAGTCACGTAATCACCTACTTATCTCTAATAGCTTTTTACTATAACTTCATCAACTTTGCCACGTCCTGTAGCTACTGAATTCACTGCACGTGTTGCTCCAACAATTAATGTTGTCTCTTTATAATCTTTGTATAATTCATGGATTATCTCTGAGCTTGAATTTGAAAGCATCACATAACAACCTCTCTCATCTAACTCAACAAATAAATCCCTTAATCTTAATTGTTCATCATATCCAAATCCGTTATCTGTATAACCAACAAAGTTATTTAAATCTACATCTATTGGTGCATAAGGAGGATCGAAATATATAAAATCTCCAGCTTTCGCATCTTTAACTGCTTCCTCAAAATCACCAGCAGTGATTCTTATACCATCTTCATTAAGGAATTCTGATACTTCTCTTAATAGACCCTCATTGACAATATTTGGATTCACATATTTTCCATATGGTACATTGAATTGATTCTTTTTATTAACTCGATATAACCCATTGAAACCCGTTTTATTCATGTATATAAATCTTGCAGCACGTTCAACATTGGTTCTATTTAAATAGTTATCCGTTCTGTCCCAAGCTCTAACTTCTAAATAATAGTCTTTAGAGTTCTTTGCATCATGAATTTTTAGCTCTTCTACTAATTCATCGATATTATCTCTTATCGTTTCATAAACATTTACCAATTCTGTATTGTAATCATTGATTAATGATGGTGTGTGTTGTAATTCAAAAAATACAGCACCACCACCAATAAACGGTTCATAATAATGATTAAACTCTTCTGGTAAATTACTCGTAATGACATCAAGGAGCTGACGTTTACCGCCCACCCATTTAATAAAGGGCTTAAGAAATAAGTTTTTTTGATACATTTATTAAACTCCTTATGTAAAATATAGTCTCTTAATTTTAATGTATTCGAAAATGTATTTCAATTAAACCTCTGAATGTGAATTTCATTAAACAAAAAAGAAGCCTCTTTTCAGAGACTTCTCATCATTAACTTTCTAAATCATCCATAACGTCTTTCGGAACCGCTTCTTTAAAGTTCCAAATAATCGACATTGGACTTCCACCTTCATGGGATTCGTACTCTATTTCACCAAGGTAGTAAAATGGTAGCGTTAAGTTGTCTTCACTATTTTCTCGTCGTACGAAGAGATGTATTTTCTTACCATTCTTTTTATGATGAATGTACTGTTGACCAGTTGGTGTATCTTCATGGGTTTGATTTTGTGATTGCCAGTGGAACTGATGTTGTGATATAAAATAATCATCATACAGTAGATGCTCTTCTACTGTTTTTTCATTCTTCTCTAAGTTTACAAATAAGTAGTGGTCTCCGCGATATTGTAGGACCCCTTCACGTAGTGAATAGATACTTTTATCGTATCCTACTAGTGCAAGGGTTTCACTTCTTGAATATTGCTCATAAAGCAGTAGTTCGTTACTGTTATTTAAGTTGTCCACTGGATAGTTTTGCTTATAGCTCAGTTGTATGAATTCTAAGAACTCATTCAACTCTTTTCTCACTTGTTCAGATAAATTATAGTCTGATTGTAATACTCCATCGGTGTATTTAAACAACGCTTTCTTTTTAAACTTAATTTCAGATATTCTTTTAAAAGCGTAGTGAATTTTATCTTTTGCTTGGGTGTTAAGTTGAACTTTTAGCTTATCTTCTATGTACGAAATGACATGTTTTTCTTCTAGATTTTTATTTAATATCGTCATTATTAAGATAATCGGGTCGTATAACATTTTTACTGGAATACTTTTCATTATCTGATCCATGACAAATGTTAAATATGGTGATTCGTTGATTTCCTTATCAACTTCTCGTTCTGCATCGATACGTTTATTGAGTATCGATAAGTTTTTATATGCGCCCTTAAATAATCGTGACAGTGATGGTGCTTGCTCGTGACTATAAAAGTCCATGATTGATAGTTTTTTCTCATCATTTTTAGTTTCGAGACGTATAATTTCTAAAAATTGACGCGCATCTTTTTTAATGAATTCTGCTCTCATAAAGTCCGTATTATCAAGACTTTGTAGTATACGCTCTTTTGATATGTGGTCTAGTTCTATATGAATAGAACTAGATAAGTTCACAAAGTTATTTTTCACGCTATTTTTAAGCTTTTGTTTGTCTATGAACTCTTTGTTACCATTTAATGCGATCGGAATGAGATAGTTATTTCTATTATTCGTTACAAAATCGAGCACTGTTAAATACTCTTTGTCTTTAGCTTTACGTAATCCACGGCCGAGTTGCTGTGTAAATATAATTGCGGATTCTGTAGGTCTTAAGAATAGTATTAAATTGACTTTAGGAATGTCGACACCTTCATTAAATAGGTCAACGATACATATTATTTCAAGTGGATGACTGTCGTCTTCGAGTTGTTTAATCGTTTCTGAACGCGTTTCATCGTTATCTTTTCCAGTTAGTACCGTTGAATGATAACCTCTTTTTAAAAACTCTGCATTCATATATTCAGCGTGTTCAATATTTTGACAGAAAGCTAAACATTTTCTCGTATCAGTTAAAATGTATTGTTCCATCTTTTTTACTATAAAATCTACTCGACGATTCGTATTTAAGATTTTAACTAAATCATCTTCTTTAATATTATCCTTTTGAGCTAAATCAATTGTCGTATCACTAATTCCGTAATACTGGAATGGTACGAGTAATTCACTCTCTAGTGCATGCTGTAACCTAACATCAACGATAATATTGTATTCCGCAAGTTCATATATATCCCCACCATCAGTACGATCTGGCGTTGCGGTTAAACCGAGTAAAAAGTTTGGTTTAAAATAGTCGATAATTGCTTTATAAGTTGGTGACGAGCCGTGATGGAATTCGTCAATGATGATTAGATCAAATTCATCTGTATTTATCTTTTCATAATCGTTATATAGCGTTTGAATCGATGCAAAAGTAAATTTCGCAATTTCTCGTTTACTACCTTTGTATATTTTAAAATCTTCTTCTAAATGATTGTTATAAATCTTTTTGAATGTTTCTTTAGCACCATTTAGTAATTCAATTCTATGTGCTATAAATAATACGTTTTTAGGTTCAAGTTCTCTTGCACACATTGCGGAAAGAAATGTCTTACCTGTTCCAGTTGCAGCAATCGCTAGTCCTCGTTTGTAACCTTTATTTACTGACTCTAGCATATTTTTTATAGCTGTCATTTGCATTGAGTTCGGTAAAATCTTCGATGATTTACCTTCTGTTAATACTTTACTGTTAAAAGATGTTTTTAGCGGTTTTAAAACAGTTTTTGTTTCTAGGAAGTGCTTATATTTTTTAATATAAGCATTGGTAACTTCAACTGTATTTTCATGATTCCATAGACGTTCAAAACGTGCTGACATATTATCGTATATTGAGTCGCTTGCACGTTCATACGTACGTATATTCCATTCCTCACCTGTTTTTAATGCAGCAGCTGAAATGTTTGAAGATCCGATAATTACAGATCCATAGTTATTTTCTCTATGGAATATATATCCTTTCGTATGAAAGCTATCTTTAAAATCTTGACTTTCATAAACTTTTAACTCAATATTTGGATACTCTTTTAATACTTCTAGTGCTTTAGATTCAGTTACGTTCATATAAGTCGTCGTAATAATACGACCTTTTATATTATATTTTTGTAATAAATCTAGCGTATTTATAAGTAAGTTAAGGCCTGAGCCTCTAATAAAGCTCACGATAATATCGAAACTAGAACATGTTAATAATTCATTCTTTAAGTGATTCAGTAAAAACTCTCCTGTAGAATGATCATTTACAATTAGTTTACTTTCCATTAACTGAAATTCATCTGTTAACTCATGTTTATACTCATCTAAATTTTGATTACCATATAAAGATAATGCTAACGGAAATGAGTTTAAATCACCTGATACTCTTTCATTCATGTAAAGTACTAAATCTCTAATCGAATAGTTCGGATTATTTTTAAATTGAATGATTTCATCTTGTGTTTTCGCTTCATGCTTATTATGGAAATACTGAAGAGAAGCTTTATCACTCAATAGTTTCTTGTTTAATAAAAACTTCGATGTCGTTTTATATTCACTCATCGATTCATAGATAATTGAATCGAGATCAGAACGCTCGTATGACATAATATCACCACTCTCTATTAGTTCTATTACACCATTAAGTAATTCTTTTCTCAACATAAAAAAAGCCGCATGCATACGCACACGACTATTTCTTAAGTCTTTTCGCTTGTTCTTCCTTCACCGCTTCAAGCACTTCTCTATTCTCTAGCAACTCGAGTCCTGTATTCGCGAGTGCTAATACCGCTTCTTCCATCGCTTTAAATCCGTCTTCAGTAATCGTTTGTTCTCTGAATTCTGGCGTGTGTGCTTTTACGCCTGGGCAGTTCATGCCGACATATGGATGGAGTGCTGGGATTCGGTGTGAAACGTCTCCGATGTCTGCACTTCCTGTTGATTTTTCTTTTTTATTGATTGGTCGATCTGTAAATTTCTTATGATGTTTTGTAAATAAGTTTGACAGTGTGTCGTTTGGTATTAAGTTGTTGTAGCTTAATTCGTAGTTTGATATAACGACTTCTGTACCTGTCATTAATGCTGCACCTTTTGCAACGTTTCTAATTTTTTCTACGACTGCATCTAAATAGTCTCTTTCGTTTGCACGAATATAAAATTGAGCAGTTGCGTGTTCTGGGACGATATTTGCTGCGTGTCCACCGTTATTAATAATGCCGTGTATTCTCACGTCATCTTGTACGTGTTCTCTTAAACCGTTGATGCCACTAAATAGTTGAAGGACGCCGTCTAATGCGTTAATGCCCTCTTCAGGATTGCCTGCTGCGTGTGCTGCTTTTCCGTAGAAGTCAAATTGTAGCGCGTCCATTGCGAGCATGTCTCCACTTTCTGATGAGACGTCTGACGGATGTACCATTAGTGCGACGTCCATATCGTCAAATATACCTTCTTCTGCCATCGGTACTTTTGCACCGTTCGTTTCTTCTGCTGGTGTTCCGACGACAACGACTTTTCCTCCTGTTTCATCTACATGTTTACTTAATAGAATACCTGCACCGACACTCATGTTACCAATTAAGTTATGTCCACACGCATGTCCTAATCCTTTTAACGCGTCGTATTCTGCTAAATAACAGATTGTTGGACCTTCTTTTTTACTGTCATAAGTACCGATAAAAGCAGTCGGACGATTGACGATATTCGTTTCTATTTCAAAATCGTGCTTTTTTAACTCTTCAGTTAATAATCGCATCGCACGATATTCCTCATCCCCAAGTTCAGGATTTCTATACATATCAATCGCATTATGTTCTAAATCTTTTTTTATCGTTTCGTAATCTTTTAACTCAATCATTCTATGACTCCTTTACACAATCCATCAGTGTAAAATAACTATTCGATAAGTACAACTTGCGCAATCAGTTGATCGATTTCACGGATGTTAATTTTCTTATCTAGTTTTATTTTAATTTTACCTACACGCGTCCATAACTCGAGTTCCGCATTTAAATCCATTAGTTTCCCTGCGTTTTCTGTAGACCACATGTATATTGAATTATATGGTAATGAATATACCTCTACTTTTTTACCAGTAATTCCTTGAGAATCTCTAAAAATAATTCTTTTTGATGTAAATGTAACACTATCTCTAAATGTTTTATATGCCACGATAAACTTTTCATTCGGTAGCATAATTTCTTGAACTTCTTTCGCTAAATCACATTTTTGAAACAGTGTAAACTCTGGGATTTGCATTATACATCCTCTTTTCATTTGTTAAATTTAATTAATTATACAACATAAAGAGTAACTTAGTATTTAAAACACAAATAAATGTGCGATTGTGACAAATACTGCTGCGAGTAAGTACTGAATAAGGATAATCGGCAGTACGAATTTCGCCCATTTTGTCCATTCAATTTTTGCGATTGCTAAACTCGCCATTAATACACCACTTGTCGGTGTAATTGCGTTTGATATACCGTCACCAAGTTGGAATGCGAGTACTGCTGTTTGTCTCGATACGTCTGTTAAATCAGATATAGACGACATAATTGGCATCGATAATGCTGCTTGACCGCTTCCTGACGGTACTAAGAAGTTAAGTCCACTTTGAGTTAGTAACATTCCAAGTGCTGATAATAATGATGGCAATTCGTTAATTGAGTTCGCAACAGCGTTTAAAATCGTATCGATTGTCATACTTTCTTGAAGGATGACGAGTACCCCGTATGCAAATCCTACGACTAATGCTCCAGGTACTAAATCTTTACATCCATCGATAAAACTATCTGCAATTTCGTTGTAGTTCATTTTACCAATGATTCCTGCAATGACTCCAAATAATAGGAAGAGTGATGCGATTTCCATAATGTACCAACCAAATTTTGTCACACCGATTGCTAAAAATAGAATCGTTAGTGTAAATATGACGAGAATGATTTTTTGGCGTAACGTAAACTCTACATCCTTTAATGCGTACGTTTCTTCTTGGAAGTTCGATAAGTCGATTTCTTCTTCGTCTAGTTTACCGGCTTGTCTTAGCTTTGCGACTTTTTTCGCTTTATACATCACCCATGCGATTGTGACACTGACCATCACAACCCACATAATCATACGGTAACCTTTACCAGAGAATAACGGTAACTCTGCGATACCTTGTGCGATACCAACTGTAAATGGGTTTAAAAATGCTGTAGTAAACCCGGCAACTGACCCTAATATTACAATCGATGCACCGATCATCGGGTTATACCCAAGACGAATTGCGAGCGGTACTAATATAAATAGAAACGGAATCGTCTCTTCACTCATTCCAAATGTCGCACCACCGAGTGCAAAGAGTACCATGATAATTGGAATGAGTAAGAACTTCTTGTCTTCCATCTTATAAACGAGTCGCTCTAATCCGTTTTCTACTGCCTGAGTTTTTGATAAAATTCCGAACGCGCCTCCGACGATAAATATAAAGAATATAATCGGAGCGGCGTTTTCCATTCCTTTAAATACTGCTTCAAATATTCCAAATAACGTTGCGTTTTCTGCTTCTACACTTTGATATGTACCTTCAACAACTAACGTTTGAACGTTACCATTTACTTCCTTTTCTACACGTTCAAAACTACCTGACGGAATAATATAACTGACCGCTGTTGCAAGTATGATCAGTCCAAATAACAACGCAAATACGTTTGGGAATTCCCATTTTTTCTTGTTTATACTTTCGTTATCCATAACTTTCGCCTCCTACGTACGTTATGTTTGTTAATTATACATAATTTTTTATAAAATTCACATTAGTTTGTAATAAAAAAACGCGCATCCGTGATGCGCGGAATATATTGATTTTATTCATATAATTCGTTTAACGATTTTACATACTCATCTGCTGCGAGTAAAGCATTCGCCACGTCTTCTTTTGTATACTTTACACGCATCTCGTGAATCGTTTCGCCTTCTGCTGTTGCGAGTTCTCCAACTTTTAATAAGTCTTCATATGACGCATCACCTAAATGTAATTCTTCGAGTGTCGTTGGTAATCCAAGTGTTTGATAGAGTGACACATAGTTGTCGATTTCATCGATATCTCTATTTTCTAAAATAAGTTGTGTTAACGTACCGTAAGCAACTTTTTCACCGTGAGTAAGTTCGTGAATTTTACCATCTAGTGCTGTGAAGCCATTATGGATTGCGTGTGCAGCTGCAAGTCCACCACTTTCAAATCCTAATCCACTGAGTAGTGTGTTTGCTTCTACGACGTCTTCTAATGATTCTGTTACAACTTTCGCACGGTTTGCTGCAATCGCAAGTTCTGATTTTTCAAATAGTGTGTCGACACATTTTTCTGCGATTGCTTCTGCTGCAAGTGACGTTACTCCGCCTGCCATCGTGTTACCTTTTGCTTCGATGACTGCACGTGCTTCAACGTATGTTGCGAGTGCATCTGCAATTCCTGAAGCAAGTAAACGCTCTGGAGCGTTTGCTACGACTGCTGTATCGACTAATACTAAATCTGGGTTTTTATCATAGAAGATGTACTTTTCAAACGTGCCTTCGTCTGAGTAAATGACTGATAACGCTGATGTTGGTGCGTCTGTAGACGCGATTGTTGGTAATACCGCAACACTTACTGCCGCTTCATCTGCAACTGCTTTACCTGTGTCGATCGTCTTACCGCCACCAAGAGCGATGACAAAGTCACATTCTTCTTTCGTCACACGTTCAGAAATACGTTCGATTTCTGACGTCGATGCTTCACCGTTAAATAACTCACGTGTTACGTTAAATCCATTTTCATTTAAATAATCGTGAAACTTTTTACCGACAATGTCATAAACAACGTCATCACATAATAGTAACGGTGCTTCACCAAGTGCTTCTAAATGCGTCTTACTATTTAGTAAGGCATCTTTTCCTTGAACGTATTTCGCTGGACTAATAAATACTTTTTCCATTCATACAACTTCCTTTCAAATTTTATAAATATCTTGATGTATATATTAATTTTTAATGTACAGTGTTTTATGAAACATCCTTTTCAATTTCAATCGTGCCGTCTTCGTTAAACACATACTCATCGTCTTTCGTTCTAAAACCGAACTTTTTATAAAAACGAATTGCGTTGATTAACGCACTACCGACAATTTTATCCGCTTCTTTTACGTACTCATCTTCTAACACGGTCTCCATAATTTTACGACCGAGCCCTTCACCACCGTGATCTGGGTGAACGTATACGAGTTTAAGTGTCGATACACCGTCAACCGGTTTTGAAATACCGCCACTTGCTATTAGGTTTCCTTCTTTTTCAATAACGTAAACATGTGTGTCTTTTGCTTCTTTTCTATAATAGTCTTCTTTTTGTTCATCTACCCACTGCTCGATTAACTCATCGGGATAAGTTTCTGTGTTTACTTCTCGCATCGTGATATTTACTAAATGCATTAATGATTCAATATCTTTATCTTCAAGTCGTCTGATTATCATCTGTCGACTCCTTTCTTATTAAACTTATAGACGTATCTCAATGTTTTTAAACCAAAAATTTTAGAAATAAGAGATACAGAATCATATTTTACATCGATTAAAAAAGGTGACGTGAACTTTGAAGCTTTAACTCAATCACCAAAAGAAGTTGAAGCGGTGTTTGGTGACACTATAGTGATACAACCCGTAAAAATCGATGATGTCATCTACCACTTAAAGGGGGAGAAATAAATGTTAAATTATATGATCAGAGATATTAAAATTCAAAAGAATTACTTATATTTTTTACCTGTACTCATTGTATTTCTACTTTTCATGAAGACACCTGTAAATACGATTATCGCAGTTGCAATGGTATATATTCCGGTAAATGCGGTTTATTAACTCGCTAAGTCAAATATCAATCATTCCAGATATTTATATTCCGTGGACGCCTGAACATATAGAGCGTGATTTATATTTACAATATGTTTTAAATTTAATTAATAAATAATTATTTGTTATAAAAAAGCACTGAAGACATTATCTTCAGTGCTTTTATAACGAAAATTAGTTTTCGCGTTTTTCTTTGATACGTGCTGCTTTACCACGTAAGCTACGTAAGTAGTATAATTTCGCACGACGTACGCTACCTTTACGAGTCACTTCGATTTTATCGATTTTTGGTGTGTGAACAGGGAATGTTCTTTCTACTCCAACACCGTAAGAGATTTTTCTTACTGTGAATGTTTCAGAAATTCCACCACCACGGCGACGAATGACTACACCTTCGAACACCTGGATTCTTTCACGTTCACCTTCAGTGATACGTACGTGTACTTTTACTGAGTCCCCAGCTCTAAACTCTGGTAAGTCAGTTTTAAGTTGTGACTTTGTAATGTCTTGTAATAATTGTTGTGACATTTAAATTCTCCTCTTCCTACCAACCATCTTATATAGCATCTATACAGCGGATTGTTGTGATTTTTCGTCCTCATAGACTTATTCATATTACCATATTTAATTAGTTGATTCAACTTATTTTTTATTATTTAATAAATCTGGTCGTCTTTCTTTTGTGCGTTTTAACGATTCCTCTTCTCGCCACTCTTCGATTTTTTTATGATCCCCGCTAAGTAATACGTCTGGCACTTTCATACCTCGATATTCTCTCGGTCTCGTGTAATGTGGATGCTCGAGCATACCTGTTGAAAAGCTGTCGTTTTCGTGACTTTCTTGTTGAATGACTCCAGGGATGAGACGAACGATGGCGTCTGTCATTGCCATCGACGCAATTTCTCCTCCCGTTAATACGTAGTCCCCGATTGAAACTTCATCAGTTGCGAGGTTTCGTATACGCTCATCATACCCTTCGTAATGTCCGTTTATAAAAACGATGTTTTCTTCAGTAGATAATTCTTCAGCAAACTGTTGATCGAACGGTCTTCCGGACGGACACATGAGTAATACGCGTGCGTTTTCTAAATGTAATGATTCAAACGCTTCGTATACTGGTTCTGGTTTTAAGACCATACCAGCACCACCACCGTACGGATAGTCGTCGACTTGATTATGTTTGTTGTTTGCGTAATCTCTAAAGTTAATCGTTTTATAACTCACGATACCTTTGTCATTTGCACGCTTTAAAATTGATGAACTTAAAATACCTTCATACATTTCAGGAAATAATGTTAAGTAGAATATGTTCATAAATCTAACAGCCCTTCAATCGGTTCTATTTCAATTCGTTTACGCTCGATATCAATGAGTTTAATAAAGTCGTCTACGTTTGGAATCATATACTTATCAGATACGACAAAGACGTCTTTACTACCAGTTGGGATAATTGACGTCACTTCTCCTAAAGTTTCGTTATTGTCTAAGTTTATTACTTCACAGCCGATAATATCTTCATAATGATATTGCCCTTCTGGTAGTTCAATATCAATCGCATCTAGTGCTTGATACACTGTGTGACCTTTTAAATGTTCTACGTCGTTTAAATTTGTAACTCCGTCGAACGTTAACATATGAAAGTTTTTATGTTTACGATAACGCGTGATCGTATATGTTTCGTCGTTAATCGTCACTGTTTGACCGACCGCAAATCGTTCGTTCGTAAAATCACTACTACTTAAAATTTTAACTTCACCACGGACACCGTGGAAATTTACTAATGTTCCAATATCAATCATCGTGATTCCTTTCCGAATAAAAAAACACACCCGTGTCGGATGTGTTTTTACTCTACGTCAACAAACACTCTTACTGACGGGTCATCATTTGCTGCTGTCATGATCGTACGCACTGCTTTAATGGCACGACCACCTTTACCAATGATTCTGCCAATGTCTTCTTCATGTGCATTAACAGTATAGACCACTTTTCTATCTTCAGTCGTCTCAGTAATCGTAAGACTTTCGGGATGACGAACGATAGGTTGTAAAATCGTTTGGAGTAGCTGATTCATAATTATTTACCTTGTTTCGCGTTATGGAATTTTTCCATAAGACCACGTTTACTGAAAATAGAACGTACAGTGTCTGAAGGTTTTGCACCTGTTAACATCCACTCTAATGCTTTTTCATCATCTAATTTAACGTTGTCTTCTTCTTTTAATGGGTCAAAGTAACCAAGTTGCTCGATAATACGACCATCTCTTTTTACTCTTGAGTCCGCAACTACGATTCTGTAGAAAGGATTTCTTTTAGAACCCATACGAGTTAATCTGATTTTTGTTGCCATTTATATACACCTCTCATGTTCAAAATTACTTATATAATAATAACAGATGATTTTAACGTTGTAAAGAGGTTTTCCTTTACAATTTTAAAAAGGTAATCCCATGCCGCCAAATGGATTTTTACGCTTCCCTTTTTGGTTTGTAAATTGCTTCATCATCTTTTTCATTTCGTTAAATTGTTTTAATAAACGGTTCACTTCTTGAAGTGATCGACCTGACCCTTTAGCGATACGACGCTTTCTTGAGATGTTTAATTTCTCTGGATTCTCGCGCTCTTCCATCGTCATCGAACGGATAATCGCTTGAACGTGGTCGATTTCTTTACCGCTCATTTTTACTTTATCTAACCCTTTAATTTTGTTCGCACCAGGAAGCATTTTGATCAGCTCATCAAGTGGCCCCATGTTTTTCACTTGGTCCATTTGATCTAAAAAGTCATCTAACGTAAACGAGTTTTCTTTTAACTTTTGCTCGAGCTTTTCTTGCTCTTCCATGTCGACGTTTGCTTGTGCGCGGTCGATAATCGATAAAATATCTCCCATGCCGAGAATTCTGCTTGCCATACGTTCTGGATGGAACGGTTCTAAACCGTCTAGTTTTTCTGATACCCCGATAAATTTAATCGGTTTTTCAGTAACACTACGAATTGAAAGTGCCGCACCACCACGAGTGTCCCCGTCTAGCTTTGTGAGTGTCACTCCCGTGATGTCTAGTAAATCGTTAAACGATTCAGCGACGTTTACTGCGTCTTGACCTGTCATCGAGTCGACGACGAGCATAATTTCGTCTGGATTCGAAATTTCTTTAACGTTTTTTAATTCGTTCATTAAATCTTCGTCGATGTGTAAACGACCGGCTGTATCGATGATGACTGTATCTAAATGTTCTTCTTTAGCGTACTGCATTGCGTTTTCTACGATTGTTTCAACTTTTTCTTTGTCGCCCATTGAATAGACTGGAATGTCTAATTGACGACCGATCGTTTCTAACTGGTCAATCGCAGCTGGACGGTAGATGTCTCCAGCTACGAGTAATGGTTTTTTGTTATGTTGTTTACGTAACAGTAACGCGAGCTTACCCGCAGTCGTCGTTTTACCTGCCCCTTGTAATCCGACCATCATAATAACTGTCGGTGGCTTTTTGGCTAAATTGATTTTCGCATTTTCTCCACCCATTAACGCTGTAAGTTCTTCTTGTACGATTTTAATGACTTGTTGGCCTGGCGTTAATGATTTCATGACATCTGCGCCTTCAGCACGCGCGGACACATCTTTAATAAACTGACGGACAACTTTAAAGTTAACGTCCGCTTCAAGAAGTGCTAAGCGTACTTCACGCATCATCGTTTTTATATCTTGTTCTGTGACTTTACCTTTACCTTTAATATCATCTAAGATACTTTGAAGCCTTGAACCTAATCCTTCAAATGCCACAATAATTCCTCCTAATCGAGTGATTCGAGTTCTTCTATTATACTCAGTGCTTGTTGTTTATCGTCGAGCGATGTTTTTAACGCATCGTATAATTGTTGACGTTTTAAATAACGCGCGTACATACCGAGGTGTTCTTCGTATGCTTCGAGCACTTCTGTCGTACGTTTTAAATTATCATAAACCGCTTGTCGCGTCACGTTTAACTCATCTGCGATTTCAGAAAACTGTAAGTCCATTAAGTAATAGAGTTTTACGTAATCTTTTTGCTTATCTGTTAATAAGCCGTTATAAAAATCATATAAATAGTTCATACGTAACGTCTTATTCAGTTCGTTCATCTTCAACAACTTCCTCTGCATTGTCAATCATATCTGCAAATAGTCCGTAAACATAGTTTTCTGCACTAAATATTTCTAGGTCATCAATTTTTTCTCCGAGACCGACGAATTTTACTGGAATACCGAGTTCGTTTTTAATCGCAAGGACGATACCACCTTTTGCGGTACCATCAAGTTTTGTTAAGACAAGCCCTGTTAACTCTGTTACTTCGTTAAATGCTTTCGCTTGAAGCATAGCATTTTGACCAGTTGTAGCGTCTAATACGAGTAGCACTTCGTGCGGAGCATTTTCGTCGACTCTTTGAATGACGCGTTTCATCTTTTCGAGTTCTTTCATTAAGTTCCCTTTATTTTGTAGGCGTCCTGCTGTGTCGACAATTAACACGTCCGTGCCGCGGCGCTTTGCTGCGTTTACTGCGTCGAACACTACAGCTGCTGGGTCTGATCCTTCTTGGTGTTTAATGACGTCTACACCGACTCTTTCACCCCATACTTCAAGCTGATTAATAGCCCCAGCTCTGAATGTATCTGCGGCTGCGAGTAATACGTCTTTACCTTCAGACTTATAGCGATGTGCAAGTTTACCGATTGACGTCGTTTTACCGACACCGTTTACTCCGACGACTAAAATAATCGTTAAATCGTCTTGCATGTTCATGCTTTCGTCTAAGTCACCGTTACGTTCGTATATCTCTATCATCTTTTCAACGATTACTTCACGGAGTTCTTTTGTTTCAGTAATATTTTTAAGTTTCGCATAATCTCGTAATTCATCTGTTAACTCCATCACCGTTTCAAAACCGACGTCTGCAGTAATGAGCACTTCTTCGAGCGCTTCAAAAAAGTCCTCATCTACTTTACGGTACGTCGCCATTAACTGGTTGATTTGATCTTGGAATTTCTCACGAGATTTTTCAAGTCCTTGTTTAAATTTATAACCGACTTGTTCTTGTTCCCACTCTTCAAATTCTTCAATCGATATTAAACCGTCTCCGTCTAAATCTGCATCTTTCATTTCATCAGTGACGGGCGTTTGTTCAAACTCTTCTTTATCTGCTTTACCTGAGAATTTCTTTTTTAAACGATTAAATAAACTCACTTAGTATTCCCCCTCAACTTCTCGTTCCTCGTATGTCTTTAAGTCTACACTAATTAGCTCAGAGACACCTTTTTCTTGCATCGTCACACCGAATAATCGGTCGCTTTGCTCCATCGTCTTTTTACGGTGAGTGATTACGATACACTGGCTGTAACGTGTTAAATGTCTTAAGTAATTTGAGAATCGTAACACGTTCGCCTCATCGAGTGCCGCTTCTACTTCATCTAATATTATAAACGGACTACTTCTCACTTCTAATATACTGAATAATAAACTAATCGCTGTTAACGCGCGCTCTCCCCCACTAAGTAGCGACATGCTCGTTAGCTTTTTACCTGGAGGTTGAGCGTATATGAGTAATCCAGCATTTAAATAATCACCCGGTTCTGTTAAGCGGAGTTCTGCTTCCCCACCGCCGAACATCGTCTTAAACACTTTTTTAAAGTGTTCATTGACGTTGTGATACGTCTCTTTAAAGCGTTCAGACACTTCATAGTCCATTTCTTTAATGACGTCGAGTAACGTTTCACGTGCTTGTAACAAATCGTCTTCTTCGTGTTTTAAAAACGTATAACGTTCGTTCACGACTTCAAACTCATCAATTGCGTTTAAGTTTACGTTACCGAGTTCGTCGATACTTTTTTTATTTAACTGAATTCTTTCGCGCTTCATGTCGATGTCTGTTAAGTCCGTATATTCTTTTTCTGCACGTTCAAACGTCATTTCATACGTTTCAGATAAGTAATCGATTTTTACACTTAACATTGATTCGACGCGTTCCTTTTTACCGTGCGTTTTACGTAGCGATTCAGAAAGTTTCTCTATCGTATCTAAATGCGACTGACGTAAATTCACGTCGTGCTTTGTTTCTTCACTCACTTCGTGTATCTCTTTTTTAAGTTGTGATGAAGAGTCTTGTAACACGTCTAACTGTTCGTCGAGTTCTAAAGATAACGTCTCTAACGCTTCGATATCGATCGACTCGTAATCTGAAGTCAACATTTCAATACGTGAATCGATATCTACAATTTCACGTTTCACTTTTAAAAGCCTTTCTTCGTAATCCGTTACTTGAGAACGTTTATATCGAAGTGTCGATTCTAATTCCGCTTGTTTTGTAAGAAGCGTTTGCTTTTTACTTTCGTATTCTTTTTCAGCCGCTTCAGTATCCCCTTGAGCTTTCGTGAGTAACTGAATATCTTTTTGAAGCGAATCGAGTGTTTTTGTTTTCTCTTCTATCGCTTTTATTAACGTCGATGCTTCCATAGTTTCAGTTGTAGAATCAAACGTTTCTTTTAATAACGCAATGCGTTCATTTGTTAATTTAATGTCTTGGTTCGTTTGTTCTAGTAACTGACTCTGTTCATCGTATGATTCTTTTAACTGAATGCCTTCAGTTTCTAGCGTGTTTAGAAGAGTGTCTAATTCTTTTAGACTGTCCTTTTCTTTTGAAAGTTCTTTAGTAAGCCTGTCGACTTCTAGCGTGTACGCTTTGATTTTATCGTCGAGTGCATCTTTTTCTTTTCGTAATTTAAGTGCTGAGTTGTTGTTTTGACGGCTTCCCCCACTGACTGCACCACCCGGGTTAAAGATTTCGCCGTCTTTTGTTACGATACGCGCTTTAAAATTTAACTCTCTAGATAATCGGGCACCGTCGTCATAATTTTCGACGATAATCGTCGTACTAAATAAGTGACCGATCAGTGCGTCATATTTCGTGTCGACTAAATCTTTTAATATATGATGCTCTACTGATGTCGATTCGAGTTTAAATACAACTTCTTGAGATAAAGATCTCCTTTGTATTGTGTCGAGTGGTAAAAACGTCGCGTAACCGAGGTTTTTATCTTTTAAATAATGGATTGCACGTTTAGCATCCTGTTCAGTTTTTGTCACGACACTTTGCGTTTGACTACCGAGTGCTGCGTCAAGTGCTGTCATATACGAACTGTCGATTTCGATAAGTTCCATGACGGCACCTAATACACCTGTGAGTTTGTCTTTACGTTTTAATACAGACTTTACGCCGCGGTAATATCCGTCGTAATTTGACATCATCGACTCATACATATCACGTTTAGATGTAAGTTGTGAGATGTAACGATTCGCTGTGTCGAATTGCTCTGTTAACGACTTTGTATGAGACTGTTCATGGTCACGTTTTGATTTCGTTTCTTTATACGCTTCACGCTTATCCTTTAATGATGATTCAAGTGTTGAGAGTGTATCTGTTAAACTTTTATTTTTTTCATTTAACGTGTCGAGAGACTCTTTTAATTCGTTCATGCGACGGTCTAACTCTTCGCGCTTGCTTGAATCGATTGCCTCTTGTTTTTCATAGTCTTTTAACTGGTTGTCTAAAGAAGTCTTTTCGACCATGATCGCATAATACTGTTCTTTTAATGCGTCAATATCGACGTCGTTACCGTCAACAAGCGATTGTAACGAAGCATTGATTGTATCGATTTCTGCTTTTACGTTCAACTGTTCATCTTTTGTTTCATTAAAAGATGTACGTAATTCATCGAGATCACGTTCTAACGATTCTTGTTCTTTTAATTTATTGCTTTTTTCTTCAGTTAAATTGTCATGTTGATCAGAACGACTCATTTTACGTTCTTTAAATAACTCGATTTTACCGATTGTTTGTTCTTTTTCTCTAGATGCTTTGACGAACGCGTCGTGAATGCTACGCTCTTTTTCGGTTAATACTTCTCGCTTGTCGCGTAAGTTATTGATCGCAACGTCGAGTAAATTGACGTGATTTCTCGCGTCTTCAATTGTACGTTCATCGTTTGAATACGTCTCTTTTAACTGATGAAGTTTTGAAGACAGCTCTTTAATATCAAACACAGTAACTTCAATGTCGCTTTGCTTCATCTCGTTTAAAAGCGCTAAATACTCAGTCGCGATGGCACTTTCTTTTTCGAGCTTTTTAACGCGAGACTCGAGTTCACTCGTAATGTCGTGAATACGACTTAAGTTGAGTAACGTATCATCGAGTTTACGTTCTGCTTCTTTTTTACGTGTTTTATATTTCATGACGCCGGCAACTTCTTCGATAATTTCACGGCGCGTTTCGGGCTTTTGATTTAAAACGTGATCAACTTCACCTTGAGAAATAATGTTGTATGCGTGTTTACCAAGACCAGAGTCCATAAAGAGTTCTGTCACGTCTTTTAATTTTGCGCGTTCTTTATTGATATAGTAGTTACTTTCACCACTTCTAAATAGCTCACGACGAATCGTGACGTTGTCGTAGTCAAAATCTAACACGCGGTCTTTATTGTCTAAATTCAGTTGAACGACTGCACTGTTTTGCTTACTTCGTTCTGTCGTTCCGTTAAATATAACGTCTTCCATTTTAGACCCGCGAAATTGCTTAGCGCTCGTTTCACCGAGAACGAACCTGACAGCGTCGATAATGTTACTTTTACCACTACCGTTCGGTCCAACGACCGCAGTGACGCCGTCATTAAATTCGATCGTCGTTTTATCGGCAAACGATTTAAATCCTTTAGCTTCTATACTTTTTAAAAATACCATATTATCTTTCGGCCTTTTCTTTTAAATGATAAAACGCAACTTTTGCTGCGAGTTGTTCAGACTCTTTTTTAGAGCGACCACTGCCACGCCCGATTTCTTTATCGTTTAACGTCACGTTAGAAACGAAGTTTTTGTCGTGTGACGGACCTGTCTCTTCGAGTAAGTGGTAATACACTTCCTCTTTATACGCTTTATGAACAAACTCTTGAAGTGCTGTTTTAAAGTCTGAAATTCCGAGGTAATCATCGCGTTCAATTTTCGGGAATACATTCACACTTAAAAACTTCCACACAGCGTCGTATCCTTGATCGAGATATAACGCACCTAAAAATGCCTCGAACATATCCGAGATAATCGACGGACGCTTTTTACCGCCTGTCTTTTTTTCTCCTGGACCGAGTAATAGTAACTCTTCCATTTTTAAGTCGTTCGCAAATATTACAAGTGAAGGCTCACAAACGATATTTGCACGCAACTTTGTTAAATCTCCCTCAGGGAAATCTTTAAACGCGTCAAATATATATTCTGAGACCATCAGTTCTAATACCGCGTCACCTAAAAATTCTAGACGCTCGTTCGAATGAATTCGGTCTAAATGAATGTTATACACGAATGAACTGTGCATAAATGCTTGTAAAAATAATTTGTCATTTTCATATTGAATCTGATGTTTCTTCATAAAAGAATCGAACTTTTTAAAAAAAGAATCGACGTGTCTTTTAGAGTCTTCATCTTGTTCGATTGATTGTAGTAATTTATCCATAATCTCACCCTAATATAGTTTACTAAACTTATGCGGTTTGTTGTAGCGATATAAAAGAAAAATCCACTTTATAGAAAGTGGATTTTGTCTATCAAATTATTGGTTTTCAAGCTTCTCGATGAAATCTAAAGCATCACCAACAGTAACGATTTTCTCAGCTTCCTCATCTGGAATCTCAGTATCGAACTCATCTTCTAATTCCATTACAAGTTCCGCAATGTCTAAAGAGTCCGCACCAAGGTCATCTTTGAAAGTCGCATCTTTCGTCACTTGATCCTCATCGATACCTAATTTGTCGACAATAATGTCTTTAATTTTATCAAAATTATCCATCCCTACTTCACCTCCTTAAAATAGTGGTCGTATCTCAGTT
>NZ_KV820866.1:78770-89770 GCF_001815515.1 Nosocomiicoccus sp. HMSC059G07 | reverse complement strand
TGACTCTCGCCGACGATAACCTCCATAGCGACGGAGAGTTTTTCATCTCGCCGACGATTGTCTCGAATCGACTGCGAAAAGTTTATTTCACCGTCGCAGATGAGACTATCAACAGAGAAACCTACCATCCGTCGCCCGACTACAACCATCTCATCACTCATTTAAAAGAATAAAAGCCACACCCCGCGAATGTTCGTGGCCGACCTTTATTTTCGGCACTGAAACTTGTGTTTATAATAACACAGCGGTTACGCCATGTACATTCCACCGTTGACGTGAATCGTTTGGCCTGTAATATAGCGCGCACGGTCTGATGTTAAAAATGATACAGCTTCTGCGATGTCTTCAACTTGACCGAACTGCTGTAATGGAATTTGTTCGAGCATTTTGTTCTTTAAATCGTCGCTTAATACGTCTGTCATATCACTTTCGATAAATCCTGGTGCGACTGCGTTTACTGTAATATTTTTACTTGCGAGTTCTCTTGCGACACTTTTCGTTAAACCGTCGACTCCTGCTTTACTCGCAACATAGTTTGCTTGTCCAGGGTTACCAAGGGTTCCGACGATACTTGAGATGTTGATGATACGTCCAGATTTCGCACGGATCATCATACGAGAGACGTTTTGAATGACGTTAAACGCACCCTTTAAGTTGACGTTAATAACATCGTCAAACATTTCTGGCTTCATACGCATAAGTAGCGTATCTTTTGTGATTCCTGCGTTGTTCACGACAACGTCGAGTTGACCATACGTATCTTTAATATGCGCGATCATATCTTTCACTTCATCGTAATTTTGTACTTGGCACTGATAACTTTCAGCGTTACCACCTTGTTCTTTAATCTTCTCTACAACTTCTTCTGCTTTTTCTTTATTCCCTGAATAGTTGACGATAACTGTATAGCCGTCTTCACCTAAACGTAATGCGACTGCGCGTCCGATACCTCTTGATGCGCCTGTAACTAATGCTACTTTACTCATTGTATTCATCCACCTCTTTAACTGTATCGATATGTGCTGTGTCTACTGACTTCGTAATCTTTTTAAGTAAACCTGTTTGAACTTTTTTCGGTCCAACTTCGACAGATTCAGTTACACCAAGTTCGACTGCTTTTTCGACACATTCTACGAAACGAACTGGCGACGTAATTTGTTGAATTAAATTTTGTTTAATAATTTCTTTATTAGTTTCTGGTTCTGCGGAAACGTTTTGTATAACAGGAATTTCTGCATCATTAAACGTAATATCTTTTAAGAACGTTTCGAACGAATTTTGAGCGTCTTTCATTAAGTGTGAGTGGAATGCTCCTGATACTTTTAGCGGAATGACGCGTCTCGCGCCGTGTGCTTTTGCTTCATCTATAAATAAATCGACTTTCGCTGCATCTCCAGAAATCACGATTTGGTCTGGAGCGTTAATGTTTGCTGGTGAGACTTTTTCTTCGTCATCACTGAGTGACTCACATAACGCTTCGAGCTTGTCTTTATCCATACCGATGACTGCAGCCATTTTACCGTCTTTTGCTTCACTCATTAAACGTCCGCGCATGGCGACTACTTTTACTCCATCTTCTAAAGATAAAACACCCGCATGCACTAGAGCTGGCAATTCTCCTAAACTATGTCCGATTAAGTAATCGCCTTTAATTCCCGTTGCTTTAAGCACCGCAAGTGAATGTGCAAATAATGCGGGTTGCGTGAACGCTGTATTATTGAGTCGTTCATCGTCTTCAGAAAACATGATCTCTTTTAAATCAAAATCAACGTAGCTAAAGATCGTATCGAGTAGTTCTTTTGCTGCGTCATTATGTTCATATAAATCCTTTGCCATTTCATGATACTGTGCCCCTTGCCCCGGGAACAAAACGAGTTTACTCATCTTCGAAAATCGCCTCCTTAATTTGTTCGATCGCGTCACTATTCGCCATTGTAATCGCGTTTCGAATCGCATTTTCTATTGCGAGAGCGTCACTTGAACCGTGCGCTTTTAAAACATGTCCATTTAAACCGAGTAACGGTGCACCGCCAAATTGACGGTAATCCATTAAGTCTTTTAATTGACCTAAATCTTTTTTAACGACGAGTGCAGATAACTTATTTAACATCGAAGATAAAAAGATTTTCTTCACTTCACCGAGTAAGCTACTTGCTGTTCCTTCGATCGTTTTAAGAACGATGTTACCTGTAAATCCGTCTGTGACACCGATATCGTATTTACCAGTTAATATGTCTCTCGTCTCAAAATATCCACTATAGTTTAAGTTTGAGTCTTGAAGTAACTGGTGTGTCTCTTTAGTCAGTGGTGTTCCTTTAATATCTTCACTACCGTTGTTGATGAGACCAATTGACGGATTTTTACGTCCACGAATGTTTTCCATATAAATAGACGCCATATGCGCAAACTGTAATAAGTGCTTTGGTTTATTTTCAGAGTTTGCACCGAGATCGAGCAAGAGCATGCCCTTGTTGTTCGTCGTTGGAATCATCGACGCGAGCGCTGGACGCTCGATGCCTTTAATACGTCCGATGACGAATAATCCAGCAGTTAGTAAGGCACCTGTGTTACCTGCAGATACGAAAGCATCTGCTTCCCCTTCTTTTACTGCTTTTGCCGCACGTACAATCGATGAATCTTTTTTACGACGAACTGCACGTACTGGATCGTCTTCACTTGTAATGACCTCTGTCACTTCTACGAATTTCACTCTATCGTGCGTCTCAGTCCAGCTACCTACTGTACCGAACGCTAAGATTTGAATATCTTCATATTTCTTTAATGCTGATTTAATACCATCGACAATTGCTTCTGGTGCGTGGTCTCCACCCATCAGATCGACTGCGATTGTTTTCATTCTATTTCACCTTCATTTTCAAAATGCATGACATAATGTCCAATAAATACTGTTTCATCTTTTACATATGATTCCACTAATATAAGTGCTTCATATGGTTTAATTTTTAATACGGTCGCTTTTGCGACAATCTTATCTCCGACTTTTGCCGGTTTTAAATATTTTACGTTTGCTTCCTTTGTCAGCACCTTCTTTTTACCGAGTACTGCCACAGCAAGTGAGTTTGCTTGACCAAATAGGAAGTGTCCGCGTGCGATATTATAATTTAAAAATGCGTGTTCTTTTTCAACTGTAAAAAACGAAGACGCTTGTTTGTTCACTTCAATTTGTACCAGTTCACCGATGACATCTTGAAGAGGAATACTTTTAATTTCTTCAGCATTCTTTTTAGCGACTGCTTGAACTCTGACACGCAGTTCTGGAATATTTAAAACAGAACGGTCCAGACGAATCGTTTGAATCGAAACGTTCAAATCGTTTGCGAGTGTTTCATCTGTTAAAAACGGATCTTCGTCCAATCGCTTCACAATTTCTAGACGGCGTTCATCTTTCTTTAACTTTGCCACATTATCTCCCCATTTAGTAGTTGGTGCTAAAATTAGTATATAAAATTAATGATTACTTTTCAATCTTTTACATTATTTCGGATGAAAAAACTCGTGAATTTCTTGTTGCGTTAAATTAATTGAGTGGTCGTTTACAGAAATGTGCGTTGTGTAAAATTGTTTTTTATCTTTTAACGTAAATGCATTTTGCGTAAAAGGGTTCGCTTGTACGTTGACGCAAACGCTCTAATCGTCAAACTAATCGCGCTACCTTTAACGTAAAAGCGATTTGCGTAAAATTAAGCGGGTTATGCGGGTCTTCGATGCGTCTCCTCCCGAATTTTCAGATGAAATACCTCAGGAATCTTGATTTGCGTTAAATTAATTGAATTGTCGTTTACGCAAATAAGCGTTGTGTAAAATTGTTTTTTATCTTTTAACATAAATGCGATTTGCGTAAAATGACTCACCAGTACGTTGACGCAAACGCTCTAATCGTCAAACTAGTCGGGTTGTCTTTAACACAAAAGCGATTTGCGTAAAATTAAGCAGGAAAAACCGCTTCTCCTCCCGAATTTTCCGATGAAAAACTACTCGCGTATTCCATTACGCGTAAAATAACACGACCAAGCAACCAGCAAAAACAAAAAAAGTGATTCTTACGAATCACTTTTGATTTCTGCTTGGACGATGAGTCGCTTTTCAAATAGTAACGTATCTGGGTTGTAGTCTTCACACGTGATGAGTGTTAATATTTGCGGGTCGCCTTCTGATTGTTGTAGTATATCGACGCGGTCTGGTGTGACTTCAAAGATGTCGGTAATTTCGTATTCTCGTTTACCGTCTCGGGTTATAATTTCTATCGTGTCACCTTTTTCTGCTCGGTCGATATAGTTAAATCGTATCCCGGCGCCTTCTACTCGGTGGCCAGCGATCGGCACGTTCTGCATGTCGAGACTATCTGTTGACTCTAACATACTGACGCCGTTTCTAAGTTTTTCTTCAGTTAATTCTCCGTAATAAATTGGCTCTGAAATTCCGGCAGATTCAATTTTGATAATCCCTGCCATATCGTCTTTAATTTTAACCCCTTGTTTGTCCCCGGGCTCAATTCCAGTAATAAACTTTTCTAATATATTTACATTGACGTTGTCATCACCGTTCTCGTAGGCTTCGATGATTCTATCGTTTACGATATCTGTGAAAAATGCACGGATATCTTGCCAGAAGAATAAGACAAGTGCCGTCATGATAAGTAGTACACCTAAAATTCTAGTAAATGATCTCATATCACTGCTCCTTAAATAGTTTAATGGCTTCACTTCTCGCAACTTCTAATATTCTATAGTCGTGTACGAGATCTGCAACTTTAAATTCTGGGAGCCCACTTTGTCTCACACCAAAAAAGTCTCCCGGCCCGCGCATCTCTAAATCTCTTTCAGAAAGGACAAATCCATCTGTCGTTTCTGTCATAATATTCATGCGCATTTGTGCTTGCTCAGTTTTACCTTCACTTATTAATATACAATAACTTTGTAAATCATTTCTACCTACACGACCTCGAAGTTGATGTAACGTTGATAAACCAAATCGCTCTGCGTTAAAAATCGTCATCACTGTCGCATTTTTAACGTTGATACCAACTTCAATGACCGTCGTTGATACGAGTATCGGTGTTTCAAGCGATTCAAAGCGCGCCATTGCTTTCGCTTTCTCCTCAGGTTTCATACGCCCATGGACGAGCTCGACTTTATCTTCACCGAACGTTTCTCTAAACATATGATACACTTCTTCAGTCGTCATTAAATCGAGTACTTCTGATTCTTCGATTAACGGCGCAACGACGTAAATATTACGTCCAGCATCCATTTCTTTTTTGATAAACGCGAGTACTTCGTCGATTTCTTTTTCTTTTTTCCAAAATGTTTTAATCGGCAACCTACCGGCAGGCATCGTCTTTATAAGAGAGACGTCCATATCTCCGAATGCTGTGATCGATAGCGTTCTTGGGATTGGTGTTGCTGTCATATATAATACGTTTCGACTTTTGGCTTTTTTAATTAATTTCTCTCGCTGATTTACTCCGAAGCGATGCTGCTCGTCGATAATGACGAGCCCTAAATCTTTAAACACGACGTCATCTTCAAAAAGTGCATGCGTACCGATAATTAAATCGATGTCTCCATTTTTTAATGCTTCTTTTATACGACGTTTTTCACTCGGTGTCGTCGTCCCTGTTAATAACTCGATTGTAAGCTCATCGTTAAACGATTCGACTAAACTTTCATAATGCTGATTTGCAAGCACTTCAGTCGGCACCATAATTGCACTTTGTTTAAGAGCAGTTTTAAGCGCATAAACCGAAATTCCAGCGACGATTGTCTTACCGCTTCCGACGTCCCCTTGCAGCAGACGGTGCATATTAAATTCACTAAGTAAATCTCTACAAATGTCGTTCACACTTGTCTTTTGATCTTTCGTCAATTCAAACGGTAACGTACCGATAAACCGCTTCAGCTTATCAATATCATATTTTATAATTGATTCTTTTTGTGGTACGCGTTCTTGCTTACGCTTTTCGATGATTTTTACTTGGAACATAAACAGTTCATAAAACTTCATCGTACGTCTTGCTTTTTGAAGTTCATCCATATTATCCGGAAAATGGAGATGATACAGCGTTTGTTTAATCGGCATCAGTTTATATTTTTTGATTAAATACTCCGGTAAATCTTGATTAAAAATATGTGTTCGAAACACTTCTTTTACGATATTACCAAACGTCTTATTATTCATCACTTTATTTAACGCATAGCGCATATCCATCGTATCGCCGTTCGGTTTTATAATACTTCTACCTGACATCTCTTGTTTAGGCTTATTAAATTTACCGTGGACGTTTATCGTATCTCCGACTTCGATTTGTTTTTTTAAATACGCCTGATTAAAAAACGTCACTTTTATGTAGACGTTGTTCGTTTCCATATGAAAACTCATCCGGTTTAACCCTTTTCGTAAATACGTCACCGTCGGCTCCGTTTTTACGACACCACTCACTGTAATGACTTCTTCTAACTTTACGGAATTCACGTCTGTCGGATTTTGGTCGACGTACGAATTCGGCAGATGAAAAACTACATCATTCACCGTATGAATACCAATACTATTTAATTTTTCTTCGGTCTTTTTACCGACACCTTTTAACGTTCCGATAGAAGCAGATGGCGTGATCACTTCATATAGCTCTGTCATATTATGACCCGATTAACTCTTTTTTCAGTCGTTCGCCTGTCGGAGTTGCTGCGAGTCCTCCGCGACCTGTTTCACGTAAGTGTGATGGCATCGTTAATCCGATTTTAAACATCGCTTCGACGACTTCGTCTGCTGGGATTCTAGATTCTATTCCAGCGAGTGCCATATCTGCTGCTGTTAGTGCGTTAGATGCACCAGCTGCATTACGTTTAACGCACGGTACTTCAACGAGACCTGCGACTGGGTCACAGACAAGACCGAGCATATTTTTAAGTGCGATAGAAAACGCATGTGCACACATTTCTGGCGTGCCTCCAGCCATTTCAGTGACTGCTGCAGCTGCCATTGCTGACGCACTCCCGACTTCTGCTTGGCATCCACCTGCAGCACCTGAAATACTCGCATTGTTCGCGACGACCATTCCAAATGCACCTGCTGTAAATAGAAACTTTACCATCTCTTCACGCGTTGTTTCTGGATATTTTTCTTTCATCGCAAATAATACACCTGGAACGACACCCGCAGACCCTGCAGTTGGTGTTGCACAAATTTGCCCCATCGCAGCGTTCACTTCATTTGTAGAAACAGCGTTCATAATCGCGTGTAGTGTTAAATTTCCACTTAACCCGCGACCCGATTCGATATAGCGTCTCATTTTTACTGCATCTCCGCCTGTTAGACCAGTTGTACTTTCTACACCTTCAAGCCCTTCTTTTACTGCATTTTCCATCGTGTCTAAGTTGTATTCCATCTGCTTATAAATATCGTCATAGGATAGTCCTGATGTTTCCATTTCTTGAGCGATCATAATATCTGCGATTGATTTTTGTTCAGTTTCTGATCTAGAAATCAGTTGGTTAATACTATTAAACTCTTGCATCTATTACGCCTCTTTTCCTTTTAATTCTATGACACGCTCGACACCTTCTACTTGTTCAATTCTCTTCACTGTCGATTCATCACATTTTGAATCGATTTCTATCGTCATAAGCGCAGTTTGACCGACTTCTTTACGCGATACGTTCATCGTTCCAATGTTGAGTGCTTCATCTTTTAAAATACTTGTAACGTTCGCAATCGTCCCGAAGCTATCTTTATGAAATACGAGTAGCGAATGTAAATTACCAGATAAAGAAATCGGATAGTCGTTAATAGAGACGACTTGAATCATCCCACCACCAATTGACACAGCTTCAACCATTAACGTGTCGTCTCCTTTAAATAAGTGGAGAATAGCTGTATTCGGGTGACTCTTTTCTTCTGGCATCTCTATGATTTTGACGTGCATATTTGCTTTTTCGGCTTCTTCGTAAGCGTTTTTAATTCTTGAATCTTCAGTACTAAACCCGAGCACTCCTCCGATTAATGCGACGTCTGTTTTATGACCTTTATATGTTTCTTTAAATGAACCGTATAAGTATATATCGACTTTGTCTGGCTGTTGTTTAAATAAATTACGTGCTGTTTGTCCAATTTTAACTGATCCAGCCGTATGAGAACTTGATGGACCAATCATCACAGGCCCGATAATATCAAACACACTATTATATTTCATAATTTCACCTCTTATTAAAAAACCACATCGATATTATCGATGTGGCTATATTGATTACTCTACAGAAATTAAATAACTGTATACCGGTTGTTTACCGTCGTGAATTTCAAATTCAACGTCATGCGATTCTTCAAACTGTTCAGCGAGTGCTTCAACGAGTGCTTCATCGCTTCCTTCACCTGTGAAGATCGTTACGATTTCTGAATCGTCATCGATCATTGTTTCAAGTAAGTTTTCAAGCGTGACTTTGACGTCTTTATTACATGAGATAATTTTCCCATCGACGATACCCATATGTTCGTCTTTTTTAATTTCAACGTCATCGATTTTCGTATCTCTTACTGCATACGTCACTTGACCTGTTTTCACTTGGTTCATAGCGTCGATCATCGTCTCTTTGTTTTCTTCGAGACTTGCATCTCCATTAAACGTAAACATTGCAGACACACATTCAGGAATCGAACGTGTCGGAATTACAACAGCCTCTACATCTAATAGTTCAGCTGCTTGTTCTGCTGCCATGATGATATTTTTATTGTTCGGCATGATGATAACTTCTTCGACGTCGTCATCTTTAATAATATTGACGATGTCTTCAGTTGATGGATTCATCGTTTGACCACCGCTAATTAAGTGTGTAACACCGATACTCTTAAGGAGGGTATCAATACCTTCTCCACTTGATACTGCGATAATTGCCGTTTTAATTTTTTCTTTTTTCTTTTTCGCTTCACGTTTAGCTTCTAACGCTCTAAACTGTTCGCGCATGTTTTCGATTTTAATCTTAATGATTTCACCGTACTCTGCACCGTATGATAGTGCTTCACCTGGACGGTCTGTGTGTACGTGAACTTTTACGATTTCATCATCGTTAATAACGAGTAATGAGTCACCGAACTTATCCATGTCGTTTCTAAATGATGTTTCTTCGAATGGTTTTTTATCTTTACCGAAACGTACCATGAATTCTGTACAAAAGCCGAATTCGATATCGTCGACTGACATAAACTCATCAAATTCGTGTTCATCGTTTACGAACTCTTCTGTATTGACAGGCTCTCCTGAAGTGCTTGACGTCTCTTCTACGTCTTCACCTTTTAACGCTTTTAAAAATCCTTCATAAACGTATACGAGTCCTTGTCCACCTGAGTCGACAACGCCCACTTCTTTTAGAACTGATAATAGATCTGGTGTACGTTTTAAAGATTCTTTCGCTTCTTCTAAAACAGCTTCCATAATTTTAACGATATCTGTTTCGTTTTTAGCGACTTCTTCTGCTTTAGCGCCTGAGTCTTTAGCAACTGTTAAAATCGTACCTTCAACAGGTTTCATAACTGCTTTATATGCAGTTTTCACACCTGCTTGGAATGCTTCACTAAATGCATGATGATCGATTTCTGCTAACTCTTCGACGTGTTTAGAAAACCCTCTAAATAATTGAGATAAAATAACGCCTGAGTTTCCTCTTGCGCCCATTAATAACCCTTTAGAGAAATGTTTCCCAACTTCACCGACATGGTTGCTCGTTAAATTTTCTACTTCAGAAGCACCCGATACAATAGATAACTTCATATTCGTTCCTGTGTCTCCATCCGGTACTGGGAAGACATTCAGTGAATCAACATATTCCGCATGCTTTTTTAAATTTTTCGCACCATTTAAAATCATCTTGCGAAAGAGTTGTCCATCTATTTTATTCATTTTTAAAAATCCTCCCTAACTACTCATCCGAATCAATGATTCTGACACCTTGAACATGAATATTCACAGAATCAATTTTTAGTCCTAATGTTTTTTCTAACGTATACTTAACTGTAGATTGTACGTTCGATGCAACTTCTGAAATCTTCACACCGTAAAGTACAATAATATATAAATCAATTTTTAAATTTTCGTTTTCATTATCTACGACGACACCGCGTGCGTAGTTCTCTTTACCAAGTAATTCCGCAAAGCCATCTCTAAATGTTTTCGATGCCATACCAACAACGCCGTAACTTTCACTTACGACGCCACCAGCGATA
Organism: Nosocomiicoccus sp. HMSC059G07; assembly: GCF_001815515.1. Lineage (NCBI taxonomy): Bacteria > Bacillati > Bacillota > Bacilli > Caryophanales > Staphylococcaceae > Nosocomiicoccus > Nosocomiicoccus sp. HMSC059G07. Next base: position 79,537 of record NZ_KV820866.1, on the reverse strand, counting down.
TTTGCGATTACATCTGTAGACACTTCAATCGTGCCAAGTTCATTATTAATTTTTAGTGACATAAACTCACTCCTAATTCATCATTTTATTATAGATTTAAACACACTATTTGACAACCCCTGTTCAAATCAGCATGATTAAATACAACGATATTATATTTGTTATTGTGTTTTAAACGATATTCATGTATTATATTATAGTATTCGCAGATAAGAATTATCAATTAAAAACAATGAAGGGGTGGGACGAATGGCTAAAGTATGTTACGTTACAGGTCGTCGTGCTAGATCAGGTAACAACCGTTCTCACGCACTAAACGCAAGTAAAAGAACTTTTGGTGCTAACTTACACAAAGTAAGAATTTTAGTAGATGGCAAACCTAAACGTGTTTGGGTTTCAGCTAGAGCGTTAAAATCTGGTAAAGTACAACGCGTATAATTAAAATAATAAAAGAGATTTGTGCGATAGAATCGTACAAATCTCTTTTTTTGTGTATACACATGCAAGATTTTGGGTTGGATCTGTGACTTTGGTCGGAGTAGGTTTTTATTCTTCTATATTAGTTGAATTTTTGGTTTAATTTTACGCAAATACAATTTGTGTTAAAAGGGTTGTGCGTGCGTTGACAATTAGAGTTTTTGCGTGCAATTATCTAGGCACCCTTTGACGTATTTCGAACTTGTGTAAAATTAAATTTATTTCGTTCACGCAACGGGCGTTTCCGTTAAAGGCACCTTCGTTAATTTAACAAGATGAAAAACCGAGCT
>NZ_KV820866.1:41815-78670 GCF_001815515.1 Nosocomiicoccus sp. HMSC059G07 | reverse complement strand
TCGTTAATTTAACAAGATGAAAAACCGAGCTGCTGTTTAACAGCTTTTCATCTTAAAAAATAGTGGCGGCAAGATCGTTTTCGGTTTAATTTAACGCAAATGCTGTTTGCGTTAAAAGAGTTCGTGTTAGTTTAACGCAAAACGCTTAATTGTCAACGTAACGAGATGGTCGTTTACAGAAATCGAAGTTATGTTAAATTATTTAAAATCTTTTTACGCAAATCCCTTTTGTGTAAACACCCTACCCATTTCGTGTACAATTACGCTCTCAACCAACCCAACCACCACCCCACAAGATGAAAAAAGACGAACTAATATTTTAAGTTCGTCTTATCTAAAGAAACTCATGATATATATGACGATCATCGCGACAAATATCGCTGGGATCATGTTTCCGACACGTGTTTTTGTGATGTTCATCATGTTTAAACCGATCGCAAAGATAATGACTCCTCCAGTTGCGCTGACTTGTTTTGTCATCGTTTTTAATACGTCTTCTGGTATGAAGTGCGCAAATCCTTTTGCGCCGAGTGTAATGAGTCCTTCATATAAAAATGTAGGAATACCAGCAATGATGACGCCGAGTCCATATGTCGTTGTCATAACGAGTGCGATAAAGAAATCCATAAATGATTTCGTGTATAAGACTGTATTGTCTCCACGCATCCCAGCGTCTAGTGCTCCGACGATTGACATCGCTCCGATTATAAATATCATCGTACCAGAGACGAGTCCTTGTGAGATGTTTCCTGCGTTTTTATCGCCTAGCTTAAATTCGAGCCAATGTCCGATACCGTTTAGTTTATCTTCTAATTTTAAATACTCACCGATCGTCACCCCGACGATTAAACTCAACAGCGTAATAATTACGTCTGTTGAAGCAGAAATCATCTGAATTCCAAGGGCAATAATAACGAGACCTTGTGCTTTTAAAATTGAATCTTTCACATGTTCGGGGATAAAAGTAAATATTAACCCGAGTGAACCACCGATAATAATGGCGAGCCCGTTGACGAGTGCACCAAGTAATATCATACTTTCATCTCCTAACTTCTGTCGTTTGAATAAATCGCGATTATTGGTTGATTCGTTACAACCGTCGCAACGTCACTTGCAAATTCATTAGATACTGTTAACGTACTTCCAATAGACGTAGTGACTTCTCCATCATACTTAAATCCGACTAATTTTAAAACTGTATCGTTAAAAATTGGTATAAAAGAAATGTACTTATACCCGAGATTTTGTAGTTCACGACTACCTTCGACTTTAAATATAATATTTAAATCATTGATCAGCCTGACGTCGACATCTTTAAATTTCTCGTTTAAAAGTAGCTGAATATTCATTAACTCATGATCAATACGGTCGCCTAATGCACCGTATACGTCGATTTTTTTGTAACCTTTATCGACAAGTTCAAATAACGCAAGCTCGCTATCCGTATAATCCTTTTCACTATTGACCGCATGGATTTTCAGTTTTGACTCAATAAAGTCTCGTTCTTTATCATTTACTGAATCGTAATCACCGTAACAAAATTTCGGTGTAATACCAAGTTTAAGTAACTGATATACTCCGCGGTCGACCCCGATATAATCTCCAGAAACTTCTGGTACGCTCACTTCTCTCATCACTACGTTAGCTTTCATATATTAACCTCTAAGTTTATCAATCGTCTCTTTTGTATTATCTGCTTTAAATAAGTACGATCCACTCACGAGTAAATCTGCACCCGCTTCACGGCACACGCGTGCGGTTTCATCGTTCACTCCGCCGTCTACTTCAATTAAATAGTCATAATTTTCCCTCGTACGAATAGAATCGAGTTCTGCAATCTTTTTAACACCAGATTCGATAAACGACTGCCCACCAAATCCTGGATTCACTGTCATGACGAGAACGAAGTCTACGATGTCTAACAGATACTCAATATCTCTCACTGGCGTTTGTGGGTTTAAAACGATGCCTGCTTTCATGTTGTTGTTTTGGATATGCGTGATTAAGCGATGTGCGTGCGGCGTTGCTTCAATATGAAACGATAAATAATCAACACCCATATCGCGAAACTCTTCGACGAACTGCTCTGGATCTTCTGTCATTAAGTGAACGTCTAGTGGAATATTCGTTTTTTTACTAATCGCTTCACAAACAGGAATACCGTATGAAATATTCGGCACAAATTGTCCATCCATAATATCTAAATGGAAAATATCCGCACCTGCTTCTTCCATTCTCTTCATTTCACTTTCTAAATTTAAAAAATCACTCGCTAGTAATGATGGTAATACTTTAACCATTAATATCTCTCCTTGTAATTCGTCATTTCTTCGTATATTTGTAAGTAACTGTTGTAGCGACTTTCTTTTATATCACCATTATTCACAGCATCTTTTACGGCGCATTTCGGTTCGTTAATATGGACGCACCCTCTAAATTTACAGTCGTCTAGAAAAACGTTAAATTCTTTAAAACAAAAACGTAAATCCTCTTTGTCGATATGTGTAAAATCAATCGTAGAAAACCCTGGAGTGTCTGCGATTTGACCGTTATTTTTATCGATCAGTTCAATGTGACGCGTCGTATGTTTTCCGCGATTTAACTTTTCACTAATTTCATTTGTTTCTAAGTTTAAATTTGGAAGTAACGTATTTAATAACGTACTTTTCCCGACACCCGTTTGTCCAGCAAGGACCGATAACTTATCTGGAAATATATCTTTTAATGATTCATTTACCGTGTCTTTTTCTGTAAAGTACACGTCATACATATCATATGTTTCTTTTATTTTTTTGATTAATTCTTCATCGTCATTTAAATCGTTTTTAGTAACGATTAAAATTGGCGTAATATGATTAGATTCACTATATGCTAAAAATCGGTCTGTTAAATAAAAACTAAAGTCCGGATTTTTTATGCTCACTGTAATGAGTAGTTGATCGACGTTAGCAACTTGCGGACGGACTAAACTATTTTTACGTGGATGTATATGAGTAATCGTTCCTTCTTTTACGTTGTCCGCTTCAAAATCGACAATATCTCCAACTAACGGACTCTCTTTACGTTTACGGAATATTCCACGCGCTCTTGTTTGATATACTATGCCGTCACTTTTAACGTAATAAAAACCGGCAAGCGCTTTTACAATTTTACCTGTTTGCATAATGCCTCCTAAAATTTTCATCTAAATAAATTATAACAAACGTTTATATTTAAGAAACATAAAAAATCCCTCTAAACATTTTTGTTTAGAGGGAAATATATTAGAAACGATCCACTTTTTCTCTAACGTTGTTGATGACCATACCGCTGTTGATGTAACCAGGGATACTGTTTAAGTCGATTGTTAAGTCTTGCTCTGGAACGTCCCAAGTGATTTCGTTTGCGAAGTATTTCATAGTTTCTTCCATGATGATGATTGTGATCCACTCACCTGCACAACGGTGGTTAGTCCAGTAGTCTCCGCCACCTTGTGGAATCATATCAAATGGTGATCCGTCCCAGTCTTTAAAGCGCTCTGGAATGAATTTGTTTGGTTGATCCCATAACTCTTCACTGTGTAGTGTACCGTATACGTCGATAACGAGACGTTGGTCTTTAGGAATCGTTACACCTTTATGTTCCACTTCTACTTTCGTTTTACCAGGTAAGAATGGAACGAATGGGTAGAATCTTCTTACTTCTTGAGCGAACATGTACGGATAATCTTCTACCGTGCTCATTTTACGAATTGCTTCTGGGTGTTCGTAAAGTGCAAGTACACCGTATGATACGAAACGGTTGATTGCAATTAATGGACGGAACGTGTTCATGAGGTCGATACCTGCAAGACGTGAATCCATTTGATTACCTTCATAGTCTCTCCAGTGTGCTAACTCATATAATGATGAGCCTTTTGGAGGATTAATTTCACCGTTACGTGTTTTAATGATTTGATCTTCTAACCAGTCTTCAACACGTTTACGCGCATCTTTAGATGATTTGTAACCTTTGAACGCATTACCGAGACCTTTGAATGAGTCGATCATGATATCCATGTCTTCTGCGATTCTTTCGATTTCTTCTTCTGGAGCAGTTACTCCCGCCCAGCGCATACCAATACGTGTTAATAGAACGATAGATTCGTGGTAAACGTTAACGTCTCCCATCGCTTCCATACGCGCTGTGTTAGCTTTCCAGTAGTTACGTGTTAATTTACGTACATACTCTAAGTTTCCTTCAGTCATTAATGACATGAATAGCGCTTTTCTGTCGATATGTTGTTTACCAGTTGTCGTGTGGATCGCACCTTTACCGAATAAAGTGTTTACAACACGCTTAGGTAAACCACCTTCACGTTCGATTTTGTCGTTATCGTAGAATAGTTCTGCCCCTTCTTTTCCACTTAAAACGACGTAGCTTTTACCACCGAGTGCACGTGTTTCAAACACTTCTGCACCTAGGCGTTCTCTTTGATTTGTAGTATAAAGGTAGCCTTGTTTAAATACTTTTAACGTATTATCTAGACCTTTATCTCTTTTAATTTTTGCCATTGTTTTCATCCTCCAAATTGAAGTCTTCCTTTTTATTATAGATAACATTTTTTATAAACGCCAATATTTCAATAAATTTATTTAATCATTTTTGATTTTTTCTTCTAACACTTTTTTACCATCGACTTCGATACGATAACCACCTGATTCACCTTCTTCTAGGACGAGGTTAATCGTGTACGGTGTGTCTTCAAAGATCACAAACTCTTCCTCGACGTCATCGATGTTTCGTGTTTTATCTTCGATATAGACTTTTACTTTTTTCGTTTTTTCTTTCTTGTCTTTATCTTTAGAAGTATCCTCTCCAAATGGAATCGTCACTTTAAATTGATATTCTTTTGCTTCTTTTGGCGCTTTACCTTTAGACACTGTTAAATTAATTGGAGAGCCTGGTAAAAACGCACCGTAACTTGGGTCTTGAGACACTACGATCCCTTCGCCGTATTCGTCACTATGGATTTCATTTACACTATTTATAATAAATCCGTTTCCTTCAAGGACTTGCCTTGCTTCCTCGAACGGTCTTCCGACGAAGTTCTCTATTTCTATCGGTTCAGGACCTTGAGATACCGTTAACGTAATCGATTCTTCTTTTGGAATAATTTTTGTGCCTGGTTTTATCGATTGTTCGATAACTTTATTTTTATCGATTTCACTTGAATATTCCTCTTCGATATTAACAGAATTAAATCCGAGTTCTTCTAATTTCTTTTTAACGTCATCGATTGATTTTTTCGTAAAGTCTTCCATTTCATATGGTGGTTCACCGTCAGACACATTTAAGTCGATCGTGTCTCCTTCTTTTAAGATAGCACCGGATTTTGGAGACGTATTAATGACGTGATCTTTTTCAATCTTTTCGTTATGTTCACGTGTAATATCACCGATCACGAGGCCTGCTTCTTCGAATTTTTGAACTGCTTCGTCAACATGCATACCTTGAACGTTTTCTACAGTGACTTCTTTCGGTGTCGATTTTAAGAATAATGCACCTAGTGCACTACCACCGATTAAAAGCAGTAATAGTATTACGATAATCGGCCATATACGACGTTTCTTTTTAGTCTCTTCTTTTGGTGGTTCTGTCTGTTCTGGCTTTTTGTTCTTAGGTTTTACCGGAACTGGTGCAACAGGTGCTACTTTCACTTTGTCCTTATCGACTTTTTTAGGTTCATTATTCGCTTTATACGCATGTGTCATATTTTTGTAGTCAAGTAAATCACGAATTACTTCTGACGCGTCACTATAACGGTCGTTCGGTTCCTTTTCGGTACACTTATAGACGATGTTTTTAAGTCCTAGTGGTACACCTTCACGCTTATCGTCGATGTTTGGCATTGGTGACTGTATATGTTGAAGCGCTACGGATACTTGAGTTTCAGCTTGGAACGGTAATTCTCCCGTAATCATTTCGTATAACATGATTCCAAAGCTGTAAAGGTCCGCACGTTCATCCGCATGCTTTCCTTTTGCTTGTTCTGGTGCAATGTACTGAACAGAACCCATCACTTGGTTCGTTTCAGTAAGTCTTGTTTCAGATAAAGCTTTCGCGATACCAAAGTCCGTAATTTCTAACTGACTATCTTCATCGATTAAAATATTTTGCGGCTTAATATCTCTATGGATAATTCCACGGTTATGCGCGTGTTCGATACCACGAAGCGTCATAAGTGACAGTTCTACGATTTTATCATATGGTAGCGGCTTATTTTCATCGATATATTGTTTTAAGTTCGGACCTTTAATGTATTCCGTGACAAGTACGTGGTATTCACTCGTATCATCGACGTCGATCACTGTAACGATGTTTGGGTGGTTTAATCGTGTTGTGTTTTGTACTTCACGCTGGAAGCGTTGCATCATCTTTTCTTTGTTATACGGATCTGATTTTATCAATTTTACGACGACTTCACGGTCTAATATAATATCATCGGCCAAATAAACTGAACTCATCCCACCGCCTAAATATTTTTTAAGGCGATAACGATCTGAAATGATGTTTCCTTCCATTACTATTCACCCGCCTTTAAGTCGACGACGATAACGCTGATGTTATCTTTCGAGTCATTTTTTTCAGCTTTAGCTACAATTTCATCTGCTTTACTTTCGTTTTCATATACAATTTTATGAATCGTTTCATCGTCCACGACATCTGTCACGCCGTCACTCGTTAAAACGATATAATCATACAGATGATTTTTTAAACGGAATAAATCCGGCTGAATGAGTCTTGTTGTACCGAGTGCTTTCGTTACGATATTTTTTTGAGGATGAGATTTTGCTTCTTCTTTTGTAATTTCACCTGAACTGACGAGCATATTAACAAACGTATGGTCGTTCGTGATTTGGCGTATTTCTAACTTTTTAAGTGCATACGCTCTAGAATCTCCGACGTTAAATACGTAAATCATTTCATCTAAAAATGCTGCTAAAACGAGTGTTGTTCCCATATTTTTAGACTCCGTATTTTCGTTTGAATAGTCATATAACTCGCGGTTCGTTTGAATAATTAAATCTCTTAAAAAATCTTTGCCGTCGTCTGGTTTAAAGTAGTTCGTCTCTTCGAACGCTTCTTTAATTTTAGAAGCGACAAATTTTGAAGCGACTTCACCATGCTCATGGCCGCCCATACCGTCGGCAATTAACGCGATTTTTTGACCGGTTTTATTTTGAAATACGTAGGCCGTATCTTCGTTTAAATTACGGTAACTCCCACAAATACTTTTCTCATAAAATTTCATAGCTGTCCTCCCTCACAGTTTCTTAAATTTAGCGATAAAGAAACCGTCTGTATTCAGTTCATGGGGGAGAATTTGACGCATGTTTCCTTTAAATTTAAACGGCGGAATTTCAAATTCGTCAAATTCTATATCCGTCGACTGTTTTTTAAACGTATATGCGACGTTTTCATTTTCCATTTGATGCAGTGTACATGTCGAATAAACGAGTGTACCGCCACGTTTTAAATACTGTTTGACGTGATTTAAAACCGATAGTTGAATGTCAACAAGTGTGTTGATATCTTCTTCACGGACGTTGTACTTAATTTCAGGTTTACGTTTTAAAACGCCGAGCCCTGAACACGGTGCATCTACGATTATTTTATCGTACATCGTATCATAATCGTCTTTCGTTGCATCTTTTAGCATTACATTTAAATTCGTATGTTTTAAACGTTTGCTTTCATTTTTGATTAATGTCAGTTTATGTTCAAATACGTCTGAAAAATCGACGTGTCCATTCATATTTTCTAGTGCGTGGAATCCTTTCCCGCCAGGCGCACTACATGCATCGAGTATCACTTCTTTTCCAGTTGGATCTAATGCATAATTGACACACATTGAACTCGCATCTTGAATACCAAATAATCCATCTTTATAGGCTTTCGTTTCCGTTAGTCCTCCACCATAAACGATGACTGCATTTTCATGAATAGAGCTTTTCTTAGCAGTCACTCCTTCGTCTTGTAGCTGTTTAATTAGTGCCTCACGCGTCGTTTGTTTCTTGTTTACGCGGACGTACATGTTTGGTCTCTCAAGTAGACTTTTTGCGATATTTTCAGTGTTTTCGACTGAATGATGTTTTAATAGATGTTTGACGATCCACTTCGGTAGTGAGTACTCGATTGATAGCCTCGTCGCGTCGTTCTTAATATCGCTGATTTTTGGTTTTTCTTCACGTAAGAAACTACGTAAAATACCGTTAATTTGACGTGAACTCTGTAGTCCACCACGCTCTTTAGCAATTTCAACCGCTTCATTGATCACTGCGTAACTCGGTATTTTATCGAGATATTCTAATTGATATAGACTGATGACGAGTAAATCGCGTTGCCAACGTTTTAGTTTCGTTTGTATGAGTGGGCGTAAATAATATTCGAGCGTTAATTTCCTCGAAATCGAACCGTACAAAATCTCTGTGAGTAACGCACGGTCTTTTTGTGATAATTCGTTTTCCTCGATGATTCGATTTAAAACGATATTTGAATACCCACCGTCATGAATGACGTTTGAATACGCATCGAGTGCTAATTCTCTTACTGTCATACGTCTTCACCGAGCACGTCGCCAATTAAATCACTATTATTACGAATATATTGACTTGCGTTTATACGTTTCCCGCCTGCAGGTTGTACTTCTGTAATTTCTAAGTCAAAATCAATTGTCGCAACTAAAAATCCGTCTTTCGTTTCTTTTATAATCGTCCCTGGCTTTTCTGTCGACTGCTTTTCTGTCAATTTCGATAAATATAACTTCAGTCGTTTACCATTTAACAATGTATAACTTCCCGGGAACGGGTTTAAACCCCGGATATGGTTAAACACTTCTCTAGACGGACGGTCGAACGTAACGAACTCATCTTCTTTTTCGATGTTTGGACTAAACGTTTTTAATGCGTCGTCTTGAGGCGTACGTGAATTTGTTTCGTTCAAAATATTTGGTAACTCATTTATCAGTAATTCCGTACCGATTTCACTTAAACGGTCGTGAAGCGTACCGACTGTGTCACTATCTCCGATGACTGTTTCTTGCTGCGCGATGATGTCTCCCGCGTCTAACTCTTTTGCCATATACATTAATGTGACGCCAGTTTTTTCATCGCCTTCAATTATCGAACGGTGAATCGGTGCGCCCCCTCTATGTCTAGGTAAGAGTGACGCGTGAACGTTAACACACCCGAGTTTTGGTATGTTTAACACGTCTTCACTTAACAGCTGACCGTATGCGGCTGTAACAATAATATCTGGGTCGTATGATTTTATTTTTTCAATCGATGAAGTACTACCGATAGCCTCCGGTTGGAATACTTCTATGCCAAGCGTTGCCGCTTCTTTTGCGACTGCAGGAGGCGTTAAAATTTGTTTTCTGCCGACCTTTTTATCGGGCTGAGATACGACGAGATCAACTTCGAACGTCTCGTGTAGCGCTCTTAAAATGGGAACAGAGAAATCTGGCGTTCCCATAAAAATTATATTTGCCATAGTTTCACCTACATAATATATTCTGGATCAACATCGATTCTTAACGATGTTTGTGTCTTTTGATATTCCTTACTATACTTATTATCCAGTTCATGGAGTACTTTAAACAGTTCTGGCTCACTTTTATATTTTAATATTATTTGGAACCTATATTTGTTTTGGATTCTCTCGATTGGAGATGGACTCGGTCCAATTAAAATCGAACGATTCGACACGTCTTTTTGAATGACTGTATGAATGTCACTCGCTGCTTTAATGACGCGGTCTTGATACTCGCTTGAAATTGTAAATAATACGTGGAAGTAATACGGGCTATACCGTGCGAGTTTTCGATATTCCATTTCTCTTAAGTAAAACGAACGATAGTCATTTTCTTTTGCGAATTGGATCGCGTAATGATCTTCGTTATACGTTTGGAATATCACTTCTCCTTCAACGTCTCCGCGTCCTGCGCGCCCGGATACTTGAGTGAGGAGTTGAAACGTACGTTCATTTGCTCTAAAATCCGGTAGATTTAAAATCGTATCTGCATTTAACACTCCGACGAGTGTGACGTTTTTAAAATCTAACCCTTTCGCAATCATCTGTGTGCCGAGTAGTATCGGAATATTTTCTTTTTCGAACGTGCTTAATAGCTTTTCGTGTGCACCTTTGTTACGCGTCGTGTCGATATCCATTCGTACGACGTCGACGTTATACGTATCGCGCAATATTTCTTCTATCTTTTGTGTTCCTGTCCCGCGAAGACTTAAATCGTGTTCACCACACGCTCCGCATTTTGTTGGCATCGGCTCTTCGTATGCACAGTAATGACACATCAGTGAATTGTTAGATTTATGATACGTTAAGCTGATGTCACAGTTTGGGCACATCGGAACGTGACCACAGTTTTGACAGACTAAAAAGTTCGCATATCCTCTTCGATTTAGTAGAAGGATCATTTGTTCATCTTTACTTATTCGGTCTCGAATTTTCATGTCGAGTTTACGTGAAATGATTGACGTGTTGCCGTCTTCTCGCTCTTTAACCATACTGACGATTTCTGGAATTGGAACGGTTTGTTCCGTCGGTCTTTCTGTAAGTTCAAGTCTCTGATACACGCCGACTTCACTTCGGGCGTATGACTCGATACTCGGTGTTGCAGATCCAAGTATTAACGGACAGTTATAATACTCCGCGCGCCACTTAGCAACGAGTCGTGCGTGATAATACGGGCGTTCGTTTTGTTTATAAGTCGACTCGTGTTCTTCATCGATAATAATACACCCGACGTTTTGAAATGCCGCAAACACGTTACTTCGTGCGCCAATAGAAATTCGAGCACGCCCTTCACGTATTTTACGCCACTCATCATATCGTTCACCGTGACTTAACATCGAGTGAATCACTGCAACGTCGTCACCAAATCTCGATTTAAAACGCTGCACCATTTGTGGAGTAAGTGCAATTTCTGGGACCATCATAATCGCATTTTCACCACGATTTAATACTTCCTCAATCACTTGTAAATATACTTCTGTCTTTCCGCTGCCAGTGATTCCGTGTAGTAAAAATGTTTCGTGTGTATCGTCATCAATCGATTTTTTAATCGTGTCAAACGCGTGTTGTTGTTCATGCGTGAGTATCTTTTTTTCATCTTGATAAAATACTCGCCCTTCATATGGATCGCGCTCGACTAATATATCGATTTTTTTACAAAAGCCGTTATCGACGAGTGCGTTAATGACTCCTATAGAGTATCCTTCTTCTTCGATTTGTTCATACGTTAACGGGCCACGGTCTTCGACGAGTTCGAGTAACTCGATTTGTTTCACTGCTCGACTCGATGGTTTTATATCTAAATAGTTTGACTCAATCCCACGACGTGTCTTCTTTTTCGTATGCTGAGAAAATTCTTTTTCTTCGATAATTTCTTTAGAGTTAATAAACGGCATTAATTGTTTTAAGTCGTTCATATCGAGCAGTTTAACGTCGATTTTTTCATCGTCAAACTTTTTAAATGTTTCTCTAGCAATTGTGGACGCGTCATCACTTAGTTTTAATACAGATCTCGATTTCATTTTTAACGCTGCAGGGAGTATTGCTTCAATGACTTTTATATGTCGTTCGACGTAATAATCTGCGAGCTTTTTACTTAAATGAATAAGTTCTTTCGTAAGGACTGGGTAGACGTCCATAACTTTTTGAATCGGTTTAATTTTAGAAGGGTCTAAGTCGGTATCATTTTTAACCTCGACGACAAATCCTTGAATCATTCTCGGTCCAAATGAAACGAATACTCTAGATCCTGGTTGTATTTTATCTTCTAAGTGTTCAGGAATTTTATACGTAAAGAGACGATCGACGTTCTTATTGCTAATCGCGACGATGACTGATGCGTACATTATAGGTCCACTCGCTTTACGATTTCGTCGACGATTTTGTCTGCGATTTCTTGTTTCGTCCCGTAGTTTAACTGTGTTTTATCACCCGTTTTAAAGAACATCGTAATCTCGTTAAAGTCACTATTCATACCGATTGACGAGTTCGATACGTCGTTTAAACAAATCGCGTCAATTTGCTTTTTCTTTAGTTTTTTTAGCGCATTTTCTTCGACGTTATCCGTCTCAGCAGCAAATCCGACGACGTACATATCGTCCGTATTGTGCCCGACATATTTTAAAATATCTGTCGTTTCTTTTAACTCAATAGCGTCAAGTGCATCTGTCTCTTTTTTAAGCTTTTTTGTCGCTACGTGTTTTGGTGTGTAATCAGATACTGCTGCAGAAAATATACCGATATCGTTGTCTAAATTATTTTTGACCGCTTCAAACATTTCTTCTGTCGATTCAACTCGAATGACATTGACACCGCTCGGCGGGTCAATACTGACTGGCCCACTCACGATTGTTACAGTCGCACCTCGATTTTTAAACGCTTCAGCGATACTGTAACCCATCTTTCCACTCGAATAGTTCGTTAAATATCTAACGCTATCTATTCTCTCTCTTGTCGGGCCTGCTGTTACTAATACGCGTTTTCCTTTTAAATCTTCATTTAAAGATAAAATACGATTCATCTCCGCGATGACCGTTTCAATACTCGCTAGTCTACCGTCGGCATTATATCCACATGCTAAAAAGCCAGTTTCGCTATCGACAAAATGATAACCGTCTTTTTTTAAGATGTCGATATTACGTCGCGTCGCCGGATGATTTAACATATTAACGTTCATTGCCGGCATAATCATAACGGGTTTCGTATTTGCCGCGAGGACATTCGTTAACATATTGTCGTATATCCCGTTTGCGAGTTTACCGATCGTATTTGCCGTTGCGGGTAACACTAAAATAATGTCTGCCCATTCACCAAGTTTAATATGCGCAATTTCAGCTGGATTTTCTTCTTTAAATGTATCCGTAAATACGTGATTTCGACCAATCGCTTGAAATGCGAGTGGTGAGACGAATTGTAACGTATTTTCTGTTAAAACAACTTTAACGTTATGACCGAGTTGCGTGAGTTTGCTCGTTGCATCAATTGCTTTATAACTCGCGATTCCACCAGTTACTCCGAGTAAAATATTTGCCATAAGATCACCTCTAATAGTAAAGAAAAGCTGACAACATACATTGTCAGCTTCACATTAGTCCTTACGTGTTACGTGTTTATCTGCGATTTCTTCGAGTGCCATACCGACAGTCTTTTTAGACCTATATCCTGTGTCTCCACCGAACACCGCATATTCAGGATGGTCTTGTAATTCTCTTGCACGTTTTGCCGCCATAATGACGATCATATATTTTGAATTTTCGTTTTCTTTTAATTCATGAAGTGACGGGTATAACATTACTCCTCTACCTCCAACAGTAATTTTCTTAAATGTCTTTCTACTTTTGAGCGTCTTAAATGATTTGCTTCTACAATGCATCGAATTTTTCGTTTTGCTTCTTCGATAGAATCATTGACGACAACAAAGTCATATAAATTCATAAGTGTTAATTCTCTTTTTGCTTCGCTAATACGGTGTTCGATAATTTCTTTAGAGTCTGTGCCACGACCGACAAGACGCGACTCTAACTGTTCGATTGACGGTGGTGCTAAAAAGATAAATAGCGCTTCAGGGAATTTGTCGCGCACTTGTTTTGCACCTTCAACCTCGATTTCTAAAAATACATCGTGGCCTTGTTCCATCGTTTGATGAACAAAATCAACTGGTGTACCGTAATAATTTCCAACGTATTCCGCATATTCAATAAATTTATCTTGTTCAATTAATTGCTCAAATTCTTCACGCGATTTAAAGAAGTAGTCGACACCGTCCACTTCCCCTTCACGTTTATCACGTGTCGTCATTGAAATTGAGTATTTAAAGTTCGTTTCTTCATCTTCAAACAATGCTTTACGCACTGTTCCTTTTCCGACCCCAGAAGGCCCAGAAAGAACAATCAGCAATCCTTTATCGTTTGTCATTCGCAGTAAACCTTTCATTAAAGTGATTATTCTTAACTTTACCATAATCATGAGATAATTTCACTATAAGTTAGACGGTGTTATAATAGATAAAGTACATTTTCTGAAAGATAGGAGTGCAATGATTATGGCACTTGACGGAAATTTTATACATGAACTCATGAACGAATTTACTCCACTGAAAGGTGGACGTATTAATAAAATTCATCAAATCGATCCGTATACAATTATATTAAAAATACGTGCAGAACGTAAAACACAAACACTTTTAGTGAGTTGCCACCCAAGTTTAGCACGTATTCATTTTACAAATGAATCTTACGAAACACCGTTTGAACCGCCGATGTTTTTACGCATGTTACGTCGTGATTTAGAGTCTGGAATTATTAGAGATATTAAGCAAATCGGTAATGACCGCCGCATTCATATGAGGGTTACGAATCGCGACGAAATCGGTGACGAAATCGAACGAGAGCTCATCATTGAAATTATGGGTAGACACTCGAACATCATTTTAACGGATGAACATAAACAAATCATTTTTGCGATGAAGCACATATCGCTCTCTGAAAACGAGCGCCCGATTCAACCCGGGTTACAGTACGAGGCACCGCCAACGAAAAAGAAGTTAAATCCTAGAACTGAAGAAATTAACGACTTACCAAAATATATTGACTTTAACGGTGGGAAACTGAATCGACAAATTTTAAATAACGTCGAAGGTGTGAGTTTACAATTTATTGAAGAAGCTGAGCACCGTGTAAAGTTCTGGAACATCAAAAATATCGTGAGTGCTATTGAAGAGACACTGAGTACTTTATCTTTAAATCCGACATTGTACATCGGTAATAGAGATGCGTTTTACTATAGTGAACTCGAGACTTTAAATCATCAATATGATGAAAAAATCCACTTCGATACGCTCTCAGAATTACTCGATGAATTTTATCATTCAAGATATATTAAACAAAATATAAAACGACAAGCGAACGATTACTTGTATGTCATCGAGCAAAACTATGACAAGACGAAGCGGAAAATCGAAAAGTTAAAAGAAGATATTGAAGAGTCGCACCGTAAAGACGACTATCAAAAGTACGGTGAGTTACTGACGGCTTACATGCACGAATTAAAACCGTATAGTAAAGAGGCAAAAGTCTTTGATTACTATGAAAATAAAGAAATTACGATTCCGCTAAAAGTGCACTTATCACCTGCGGATAACGCACAAAGATATTATCACTTATACAATAAAATGAAAAATCGAGAAATTGAAGCGGAAAAACAACTAGAAATTGCTAAAATGGATTTAAATTATCTCGAGACGTTACTACATCAAATGGAGAGTATTTCAACGACCGAAGAGGTCGAAGATATCCGTGAGGAACTGATGTCAGAAGGAATCATCAAAGAGAAGAAGCGCAGAAAGCGTAAGAAGAAGCATGCGGTTCATCTTAATAAATATAAAACGACAAACGGTTTAACGGTCCTCGTCGGTAAAAATAATACGCAAAATGATTATTTAACAAACCGACATGCGAGTAAAAATCATCTGTGGTTCCACGTCAAAGATATGCCAGGAAGCCACGTCGTCATTACGCATGTTGCTGACGAAATCACTGAAGACGATATAATGGAAGCTGCGAAAATCGCTGCGTATCACTCAAAAGGAAAAGAATCACAATCAGTCCCAGTCGATTACACAGAAATCCGACATGTCAAAAACATCCCAGGCACAAAACCCGGGTTCGTCACGTACACCGATCAAAAAACAGTGTACGTCACACCGGTAGAACGAGAAATCCGTCTAATGGAAGACTCGGAGTAGATGATTATCTGTCTGAGTGGAGGATCGGGTGCTTTATCGTCTATGCGTTTGTGATTGTGTAGTTTGCGTCAGCGAGATGAAGAACCTACCGACGATTTAGTGATTTGCGTCGGTGAGATTGGAGTTTCGCCGACGATTCGGATTATCGCCTGCGAATCTATTTTTTCACCGTCGCAGAACAGATTATCGTCGGCGAATTTTTTATTCACCGACGAGAAAGACAGTATCGTCGGCGAAAAACCCGAAAACAAAATTTCACCGACGATTCGACCGTTACCGTCGGCGAACTGAATTTTCGCCGACGATTTCCTTATTAGCGTCGGTTAACTTTTCATTTCACCGACGATTCAGCTTATCGACGGCGAGACCGATCTTTCACCGACGATTCCCGCATCCAAACGTACGAAATCACATCAACCCCCCATCAATACGCACCAAAACCCACAAAAAAGAAGAACTCGGCGCAACGCCGAGTTCTTTCATTTTATAAATTATCTCTAAAGTTTTTAACGACTTCGATGTCCGCTTCACTGAGTCTGTTTGTTTCTTCGCATAGTTCAAGCATTTCATCGATTGTGCTTAAACTTGCGTATTCTAATCCTGCTGCTTCAAAGTTTTCTTTTAGTACGTCTAGTTCATAACTAAATACACTCATCACGGATATGACTTCAGCGCCTGCTTCTTTTAAAGCGTCTGCTGCTTTTAGGCTAGAACCACCTGTTGAGAATAGGTCTTCGATCAAGATCACTTTTTTACCTTCGACGTCGCCGCCTTCGATTTGTTTTCCTGCACCGTGCTTTTTCTTTTCACCGCGCACGTACACCATCGGTAAGTCGAGGCCTGCTGCTAAAAATGCTGCGTGCGGAATGCCAGCTGTTGCTGTACCGGCGATAACTTCAACGTCGCTATAGTTTTCTTTAATCTTTTCAATGAATAACGTAATAAGTTCTTTTCTCTCTTTCGGGAATCCTATCGTTTTACGGTTATCACAATAGATTGGAGATTTAATGCCACTTGCCCATGTAAATGGATCGTTCGGTTGAATTTTAACCGCTTCGATATCTAATAAAATTTCTGATACACGTTTACTCATTATTTCCCCTCCCACATTGCTTTGATTTTATGATAACTTTCAACTGGATTATCTGACTGAGTAATCGGGCGGCCTACTACGATATAGTTTGAACCGAGTCGTCTCGCTTCGTCTGGTGTTACGATACGTACTTGGTCGTCTGTTTGACTCTCTTTTAGACGAATCCCCGGTGTAATTGTTAAAAAGTCTGGACCAATTTTTTCGTGTAGCATTTGACTTTCTAATGGAGATGAAACAACTCCATCTAAACCAGCGTCGTATGTGAGTTGTGCTAAGTTTAGCACTGAATCTCTTAACGATAATTTTGACTGAAGTTCGTGTTCTACCATATGTTCGTTCGTACTCGTTAACTCAGTAACCGCAATACAAATTCCGTCTGGATTATATTCTTTAAAGCTTTCGTTGGCGCGTCTCATCATTTCACTTCCACCGCGTGCATGTACGTTTACCATCTGTACGTCTAAACGTCCAAGTCCTGCCATCGTACGTGACACAGTGTTCGGGATATCATGAAGTTTTAAATCTAAAAACAAATCATGTCCCATCGCGCGAATTTCTTTAATGACGTTATGCCCTTCAAGCATATATAATTCCATTCCAACTTTAACGTATAGTTTTTCATCGAATTGTTTTAAGAAGTTTTCGACCTCTTCATAACGATTAAAGTCAAGTGCAATAATTGGTGTATTCATTGTATCCTCCTAGAGCGTTCTCCCTTTTAAGTCGTGTATATGTTTAATGTTGTGTTCTTTTAAGTATGCTTCAAGTCCGTCTATTAATTTCGGACAAGTCATCGGATCTGTGAAGTTTGCTGTACCAACTGCGACCGCATCTGCTCCGACTGAAATATAGTCGATGACGTCTTGCACGTCCGTGACGCCACCCATCGCGATGACCGGCATATCTGGTAATGCTTTTTTCACTTGGTATACCATGTTTAACGCAACCGGTTTAATTGCTGGGCCAGATAAACCACCCGTAATATTACTAATAATCGGTTGGCCATTATTATCAAGTCTCATACCGACGAGTGTGTTAATCATCGTAAGACCATCACATACATCTTTAACTGCCATCGCCATATCGACGATTGACGTGACGTTTGGTGATAGCTTCACGTATACTGGTACTTCTGAAACTTCATAGACCGCTTTTGTTAAATTGTATGCCATTTCTGGATCTGTCCCGAACTGGATACCGCCTGCTTTGACGTTCGGACAACTAATATTTAATTCTAATGCATGAACGTTTTTCGCTTTTGAAATACGTCGTGCGACTTCAACATAATCGTCGATTGTCGTTCCCGCAACATTTGCGATTAACGGAACATCAAATTGCTCTAAAAATTTAAGTTCATGTTCTAATACATGGTCAAGTCCTGGATTTTGAAGTCCAATCGCGTTTAACATCCCTGAATCAGTTTCAGCAACTCTAGGTGTTGGATTTCCTTTACGTGGTTCAACTGTCGTTGCTTTAATCATAATCGCGCCGAGTTTTGATAAGTCGTAAAATTGACTGTACTCTTCTCCAAAACTAAAGCAACCTGATGCTGGCATGATTGGATTTTTTAAAGAGAGACCTGGTAATTCTACGTTTAAACTCATAAAATGATCTCTCCTTTTTTAAATACTGGACCGTCGACACATAATTTTACTTGTGTCCCGTCTTCTTTTTTATCAGCAACACATGCGTAACATGCACCAAATCCACATCCCATACGCTCTTCTAATGAAATGTATCCATCCATATCTAACGTGTCACTTAACACTTTTAACATCACTTTTGGGCCACAAGAATAAAATTTATCGAACTTTGTATCTAACGTGTCGATGACGTCTGTGACAAAACCTTTTGTTCCGTAGCTACCATCGACT
Source organism: Nosocomiicoccus sp. HMSC059G07 (assembly GCF_001815515.1). Taxonomy (NCBI): domain Bacteria; kingdom Bacillati; phylum Bacillota; class Bacilli; order Caryophanales; family Staphylococcaceae; genus Nosocomiicoccus; species Nosocomiicoccus sp. HMSC059G07. The sequence goes on along the minus strand of NZ_KV820866.1, from coordinate 59,910 downwards.
GTTGCGATATATGTGTCTCCGTAACGGCTAAATTCTTCTTCATAAAAGACTTCACGTTTAGAACTAAAGCCTAATACGTGTGTCGTTTTTACGCCGCGTTTATGTAATTGCTTTGTTAACTCAAGTAGTGGTGGTACACCAATACCTCCACCGACGATTAATACGTGATTCGCCTCTTCTACTGGGAAACCATTTCCAAGAGGTGCTAACACATCTACGTTGTCTCCAGCTTTTAATTTCGATAATTCTGTAGTCCCTTTTCCACCAGCACGATATACAATTGTAAAAGTCTCATTGACAGCATCAACGTCCGATATAGATATCGGACGTCTCAGCATAAACGCCGAAGTCTCGTTTACACGAATATGTGCAAACTGACCTGGCGTTTTCATTTTACTTGTAATCGGGCCATGGATCACCATTTTGTATATGTTATGTGCAATTTCTTCTTGAGATTTTACACTGAGTAAGTGATTCATGTCGACACTCCTATTATTTTTCGTAGACGATTTTACCGTCGCAAATTGTCATGAAAATATCTGACTCTAATTCCTCACCAATAAATGGTGAGTTGCTTGCTTTAGATACGAATCCATCTTCAGTAATCGTCACGTTATCTTCTAAATCAATCACTGTTAAGTCAGCAGCTTTTCCTTCTTTAATCTCACCGCTATCTAAGTTAAAGACGTTACTTGGTTTAACTGTCATGAAATCTACAAGTTGTTGTAACGTGAATACACCTGTTTTAACGAGCTTCGTATAGAGTAATTGGAACGCATGTTCAATGCCGACGATTCCAAATGGCGCTTTCTCGACACCAGCTGCTTTTTCATCTTTATGATGAGGTGCATGGTCTGTTGCGATAAAGTCAATCGTACCGTCGAGCAGGCCTTCAATTAATGCTTCACGGTCTTCGCTACCACGAAGTGGTGGGTTCATTTTGAAGTTTGGATCGAGTTCTTTGAAGTCACTTTCATCTAACACTAAGTGGTGTGGTGTCACTTCTGCTGTCACTTTAATGCCTGCACGTTTTGCGTCGCGAATGACACGAACTGATTCTTTTGTTGAAACGTGACATACGTGGTAATGGCACCCTGCTGCTTCAGCAAGTAATACGTCACGTGCAATTTGTGTTGACTCTGCAAGGCTTGGAATTCCTTCGACGCCGAGCCTTTCTGATACGTCACCTTCATGAACCGCACCAGTCCCTGCAAGTGAGTTATCTTCAGTATGTGCAACGATCGGCATATTAATCGCTGCTGCTTTTTTCATAGCTTCATACATAACTTTTGCTGTTTGAACACCGACACCATCATCAGTGAATGCGAATGCACCGTGTGCTTTTAACCCGTCAAAGTCGACGAGATTTTCTCCGCTTAACCCTTCAGTAATCGATACGTAAGGTAATACGCGAATGACTGCGTCACGCTCGATAATTTCGTTTACTTTGTCGAGTGTTTCAACGCTATCGATAATCGGATTTGTATTTGGCATCGGACATACTGTCGTAAATCCTCCACGTGCTGCTGCTAAAGATCCTGTTTTAATCGTTTCTTTATGTTCAAATCCTGGTTCTCTAAAGTGAACGTGAACATCGACGAGTCCTGGTGTTAATAACTTACCGTTTAAGTCGATTACGTCGTGACCTTCTTGCTCGATTGAATCCGCAATTTTTGTGATAATACCGTCTTCGATTAATACATCTTTTGTGATGAAGTCATTATCTAACAATAACTTCGCTTGTGTTAAAAGCACTAGATTTCTCTCCTTCAAGAACTCTTTCTAAAATACTCATTCTGATAAATACACCGTTTGCCATTTGTTCGAAGATAACACTCTTATCTCCTTCTACACATTCGTCAGTAATTTCTACACCGCGGTTCATTGGTGCTGGGTGCATTAAGATTGCATCATCTTTCATGCGTCGAACGCGTGCTTGGTTAATACCGTATCTTTGGTTGTACTCGATGTTTGATAATAACATTTTTCTGTCGTGACGTTCGTTTTGTACACGTAACATCATGACGACGTCACATACTTCAATCGCTTCGTCTAATTCCATGTAAGGGACTCCGAGTGAGTGATCTTGGTACTCTTCTGGACCTGAGAAGTAAACTTCTGCGCCCATTTTACGAAGTGCTGTTGCGTTTGATTTCGCTACGCGTGAGTGTACGATGTCTCCAACGATTACGATTTTTAACCCGTGGATTCTACCGTGGTGTTCGTAAATTGTCATCATATCGAGTAGAGATTGTGATGGGTGACTTCCGCTTCCGTCTCCACCGTTTACGATTGGAATGTTAATGCCTTCTAATTGTTCGTAGTACTTATTATCAGGGTGTCTAATGACAAGTGCATCTACACCGATTGCTTCAAGTGTTTTACACGTGTCGTATAACGATTCACCTTTTTGAACTGCTGATTGTGACACTTCAAAAGGAATTGCGTGCATACCAAGTCTAAATTCAGCCATTTCGAAGCTTGATTTTGTACGTGTTGACGTTTCAAAGAATAAGTTACATACCGTTTTGTCTGTGTCAAATTTTTTGTAGTCGCCTTTTTTGATTTCTTGTGCGCGTGAAATAATTTCGTAAATCTCTCTTGGTGATACGTTGTCCATTGATAATAAGTTTTTCATAGTATATGCCTCCGGTTTTAAGATTATTGTAGGAGTAGTTTTAGATTAAGAAATTGAAACTGAGTTTTCACCGTCGATTTCCTCGATTTGAACGACGACTTCTTCTTCTTTTCGTGTCGGAATGTTTTTACCGACGAAATCTGGTCGTATCGGTAACTCTCTATGACCTCGGTCAACGAGTACTGCGAGTGAAATCGTCTTTGGTCTATGGTGGAACATAATTGCGTCTATTGCTGCTCGAATCGTTCGACCCGTTTGCATGACATCGTCTACTAAGACGACGTGCTTGTCATTTAAATCACTGTCAGTATCTAACCCTTCAGTGTTTTCACTTCTCGCTGTGTCATCTCTAAAGTTTTTAATGTCGATCGTACCGCCTGCAACCGCTTCTCCTTCGATTGTTTCAATCTTGTCTCGCATTCGGTTTGCGAGGTACTCACCGCGTCTTCGAATACCGAGTAGTACGACGTCACTACTTCCTTTATACCTCTCGAGTATTTCATGTGACATTCTCGTTAAACTTCTATTGATTCCTTGTTCATCTAAAACAGTTCTTGCCATTTGGCATCCTCCTAATAATCATAAAAAAATACTCATGCCAAAGACATGAGTATACGCGTCAGTAAACTCGCACATAAAGCGAGCGTTATATATACGTTTCATCATGTCTTTTTGGCCTCACGGGACCAATTTTAAAGACACATAAGTATTTAATTATGTTGCTTATTATAATAGTCTTATTTAAAATATTTGTCAACACAATCCATTAACTTTTTTCTAAACGTAATTCTTCTAGTACTGTTTTAAATTGTTCTGGTAATTCAGATGAAAAGCTCAGTCTCTCTTTTGAAACAGGATGCGTAAAACCGATTGTTTTCGCATGTAATAATTGCCCATCTGTAACAAATTTTGTTTTTCTACCATAGACGGGATCTCCAACGATTGGATATCCGATATAATCCATATGCACACGAATTTGGTGTGTACGCCCCGTCTCTAAAATCGCTTCGATTAACGTGTAGCCATTAAAACGTTCTAATACGTTAAAATGCGTGACTGCATTTTTCCCATCATCGACAACAGCCATTTGTTGACGCTTTTCTTTGTTACGTCCAATCGGAGCGTCAATCGTTCCTTTGTTATGTGGAATCTCTCCATGAACGAGTGCGACGTATCGTCGGTCTACTGTTTTATCTTTTAACTGATCACTTAAATCTCGATGTGCGACATCGTTTTTAGCGACCATTAACAGTCCACTCGTATCTTTATCGATTCTATGAACGATACCCGGACGATATTCTCCGTTAATGCCTGATAGCGAATCAAGTGCATACATTAAACCGTTAACGAGCGTGTTGCTTTTATGTCCAGCTGACGGATGAACGACCATCCCAGACGGTTTATAAACGACTGCGACATTATCATCTTCATATACGATATTTAAATTTAAATCTTCAGGTATAATATCGACGTCTTCTACTTCTCGCTCAAACACTTTGATCACGTCACCGAGTTTGACTTTATAGTTCGGTTTCACTTCGTCACCATTGACGACAATATTACCTTCTTTTAAACGGTTCTGAATTTCAGTACGAGAACTATTTTCGACGTAATCAAGTAGTAGTTTGTCGATTCGTACGTTGACATCTTTTTCTTTGATTTTAATTTCCACTTTGTTCACCACGCTCTGTAAAGAATTGAAATAGCATGAGTATGACTCCAATTGTTAAGCTCGAATCTGCAACGTTAAATATCGGGAAGTCATATGAGAAAATCATCGTATCGATCATATCGACCACTTCTTGAAATAGTACACGGTCGATAAAATTCCCTAACGCTCCTGCGATTAGCATTGTCAGTGATAATTGTAGTAGTAAATTATCCGTCGCTTCTTTTTTATAAAAATATACCAACATAATAATGACGAATACGGTAATGATGTAGAAGAGCCACATCTTACCTTGTAACATCCCCCACGCTGCACCACTATTTCTATGTGACGTTATCGATAAGAAGTTCTCTATGATTGGTATCGATTCCCCGTAGTCCATGTATTTAACTACGAGGAATTTTGTAATTTGGTCAAGTGCCAATATACCGATACCGAAAATACTCATCGGAATAATTCGATAGTTTTTCATCGTCTCACCTAGTTTTCTCCAACAACAGTACGGCAACGATCACAAATATCATCTTTACCGCTCACGAGGTTTCTGTCTGTTTTATAGTTCCAGCAACGTGCACATTTTTCACCTTCAGCATGCTCTACTTTAACTGTCGTGTTTTGATATGCTGTACCGTCTGTTAACTCATCGACGATTTCAACTTGCGAAACGATAAAGAGCTGTGTGAACTCTGAATTGATGCTGTCTTTTGTTAATCCTTCAGGTAATGTTAACGTCACTTTCGCATCGAGTGATTTACCGATGACTTTTTCGTTACGTGCCACTTCTAACGCTTTATAAACGTCATCACGTACCGCCATAATTTGAGCCCACTGTTCTAATACTTTCTCATCGACATCTTCTTTGTCACTAAAGTATGTTAAGTGGATACTTTCAGCTGTACGGTGTGGTGTATGGTCATAAATATCTTCAGCTGTGTGAACGAGCACTGGTGCTAACACTTTTGTTAAATCTTCTAAAATACGGTGTAACACTGTTTGTACACTACGTCTTACTCTAGAATCTTCTTTTTCGATATATAAAATATCTTTTGCATAATCTAAGTAGAAGTTTGATAAGTCTACGTTGATGAAGTTCTGTAACGACTGGTAAATCGTAATGTAGTTATATGCGTCGTAGTTGTCTCTCGTTTCGTTATAAAACTTACTAAATTTGTTGTACATATATTTATCGACGTCGTATAAATCGTCATATGCAACTTTGTCTGTTTCAACGTTAAAGTCGCTTAAGTTTCCGAGTAGGAATCTCATCGTGTTACGGATTTTACGGTATACGTCTGACACTTGTTTTAAAATGTCGTCAGAAATACGTACGTCTTCTTCAAAGTCACTTGAGAATGCCCATAGACGAATGATGTCTGCACCCATTTGGTTCATAATTTTCGTTGGATCTACAACGTTACCGAGTGATTTCGACATCTTCTTACCTTCTCCGTCCATGACGAATCCGTGTGATAATAACTCTTTGTATGGTGATACTCCGCGCGTTGCGACACTTGTAATAAGTGAAGAGTTGAACCAACCTCTATATTGGTCAGAACCTTCAAAGTATAAGTCTGATGGATACGTTAAGTAATCTCTATAATCGAGTACCCCTCTATGTGTTGACCCAGAGTCGAACCACACGTCCATAATATCTGTTTCTTTTTCAAACGTACCGTTTGGAGAACCTTCGTGCGTAAATCCTTCTGGTAATAAGTCTTTTGCATCCCATTCAAACCAAACGTTACTTCCGTGTGTTTCAAATAGAGTTGCAACGTGTTCCATTACTTCAGGGTCTACGATTGCTTCACCATTTTCAGCATAGAAGAATGGAAGTGGTACACCCCAAACACGTTGACGTGAAATGACCCAGTCTCCGCGGTTTTTAATCATGTTATACATACGTTCTCTATTCCACTCAACTTGGAATTTCGTGTTGTTTAATGCTTCTAAAATTTCTTCACGTACGTTTTCGATTGACGCAAACCATTGTGGTGTTGCACGGAAGATTACCGGTGTTTTAGAACGCCAGTCATGTGGATACGAGTGCGTAATGAACTGTAGTTTAACTAATGCGCCTGCTTTATCTAAGTCTTCACCGATTACTTTGTTTGCATCGTCATAGTATAACCCTTCATATTTGCCCGCTTCTTCAGTAAATACACCTTTGTTATCTACTGGAGATAAAATTTCAAGATCATATTTTTGTGCCACTTTATAGTCGTCATCCCCGTGACCAGGTGCTGTATGGACAAGTCCAGTACCGCCGTCAGTCGTTACGTGTTCTCCTAAAATAACGAGACTCATACGATCAAATAATGGGTGTTTTGCTTCTACGCGTTCGATTTCAGAACCTTTAAATTCTTTCGTACGAGTAACTTTTTCTTTCTCCCACTCAACAGCTTCTAAATACGTGTCAAGTAATTCTTCAGCAATAACGTACGCTTCACCTTCATAATCAAACTGTACATAATTCAATTCAGGATGAACAGCGATTGCTAAGTTTGAAGGAATCGTCCACGGAGTTGTCGTCCAAATGACTAAGTTTACGCCTTTTTCAATTACGTCATTACCGTTTTCTACTTTAAACGTCACGTAAATTGACGGTGAACGTTTGTCTTTATATTCAAGTTCCGCTTCAGCTAAACTCGATTCTGATACAGGTGACCAGTACACTGGTTTTTTACCACGGTAAATTAAGCCACGCTCTACCATATCTTTTAAGACACGTACTTGTGATGCTTCAAATTCTGGTTTGTATGTTAAATACGGGTTATCCCACTCTCCGTCGATACCCATACGCATAAATCCAGCCTTTTGACCTTGTACTTGTTCGTTTGCGAATGCTTCACATTTTTTACGGAATTCACTCACAGACATTTTGTTGCGGTCGACACCTTTATTCGTCAGTGCTTGCTCGATTGGTAAACCGTGCGTATCCCATCCAGGTACATATGGTGTGTAGTATCCTTGCATTTGTTTGTTACGGTTAATGATATCTTTTACAATTTTATTTAACGCGTGTCCCATATGAATTGCACCGTTAGCATATGGTGGTCCGTCGTGTAATACGAACGGTTCATTCCCTTTATTTAATTCTAATTTTTTATTATATAAATCCATTTCGTGCCAGCGCTTTTGCATTTCTGGCTCTTTTTGTGTTAATCCACCGCGCATTTTAAAATCCGTATGCGGCATAAGTAGCGTGTCTTTGTAATCCATTCTTATATTTCCTCCTAATAAATTAAAAACTCTTTACAAGTCAAAAAGGGACGATTTCACCGTGTTACCACCCTAATTGACTCATAAAGAGCCCACTCATTTATATATTTATATAATTATCATATTAGTGATATCAATATATTTATTTTCTAGAGCTTTCACCGTCCTCTAGTCGCTTTAAAAAATGCCATATATTGCGTGTCTAATACATTAATAACATTATGCAAAAATTTCAGACTATTGTCAAACTATATTGAAACTAGTCTTCATACACTAAAACTTCGATTCTCGACTTCCCTTTTCTCGTTACATGAATAAATTCACTGACGATAAATCTTCCAAAACCTCTTACACTTATTACGTCTTCAAGTTCGACTTGGAAACTCGGATCTGTCACGAGTGCATGATTGACTTTAACTTTCTCTCGCGTGACACGATTTTTACTTTTTGCTCGTCCTTCTTTTAATACTTCTGATACGATCACATCTAAACGAAATGATGATACGATAATCGAATGTTTCGTCGTATTCGAGACTGCACTTAAAAATTCATCGTTAGGAATTTTAACGAGTTCTATCGGTGCGTTTTTAATCGTCGTAAGTTCTGATTTAAATAAATCAAAAAAGTTTTTATCGATCGCAAACTGAATGTGATCTGAAAGTATAATGTCACCGAGTTTACTACGGTCGACGCCGACATTCATCATCGCACCTAAAATATTACGATGTGTGAGCGTCACAAATTTTTCTGGATAATGTAACTCTACCGTCTCAATTTCAAAATCATCTCGAGACACTTCTAACATTTCAGGAACGAGTAACACACGTTTGCGTTCGTGGTTATCTTCAAGACCCCCACCGTAATATTCGGTTTTTATATCAGGGAAACGTCCGCTAATACTTTCGATAATTTTACGTTCTCTCGGGTCGGTAAAATCAAGCAGTACAGGATAATAATCTCTCGACGCGATTTCAAATTTACTGTAGTAAAAAATAATCTTTTCTTTTTCTTCTTGTCTAAAATGTTGAAATAGGGATTCCATAATATAACTCCTAATGGCGAAATAAAAAAGAGATATTGTAACAATATCTCTTACATTAACATATTATATAACGATACAAATATTTGACGCATTCCAAAGTTAAATAACTGGAATATAATAATTAAAAAGATCGGTGAAATATCGATCATGCCACCAATTGGTGGAATTATATTTCTCAGTGGTGAAAGTAACGGTTCATATATTTTACCGAGTAACTCACCAAATGATGACTCTCTTAAACCTGGAATCCAACTAGATAGTATGTAAATGATGAACCCCCAAGTAAAGATTGGCCATAATATCGAATATATTTTAACTACTGTTGTCAGTATATTTATCGCTGTTGATTGGTCCACAGTAAAAACTCCTTACATTAAGTCAGAGTCATTCTTCTCCGAAATAACACCTTCCACACCAACAGAGTTTGGTGTACATAAGAAAATGTCAGCTCCAACTTTTTGAATATCGCCTTCTAAAGCATACACTGTTCCACTTAAAAAGTCGATGATTCGCTTTTTTGATACTTTATCGAGTTTTGATAAGTTCACAAGTGCTGTTTGATTATTTTTTAATTGATCCGCGATATCTTGAGTTTCACCAAATACATATGGTTCAAACAGACATACTTTCGTATTAATTTTACTCATGTCAACGTGTCCCCCTTGTTTCACTACTGGCTCACTCACTTCACGGTGCTCTCTTGCCTCAATTTTTGGTCTACGGCTTCTCTTTGTTTTTTCAGAAAAATCGACTGCTGTAACTTTACTTTTCTTTTCTACTTTTGGCTGTTCTTTAACTTCAGCAACTTGCTTTTGTTCTGTTTCGATTTCATCCATATCTTCAGATTCGATTACGAATAAATCTTTTAAAAATTGTAGAGCCATTTGAATCACCTATTTTCCCATAATTTTACTACCGAGTCTAATAAATGTCGCACCCTCTTCAAGTGCAATTTTATAGTCGTTACTCATTCCCATACTTAACTCAATAATATCTTTAAATTCCTTTTGTAAATCATCTCTAAGTTCTCTTAACTGTTTAAACACATTTCTAATTTCTTCCACGTTGTCTGTTTCAGGTGCCATCGTCATGAGCCCGATCACTTTAACGTGATCATATTTTGATACTTTCGTTACAAAATCTTTGACGTCTTCAGGTTTTAAACCATGTTTCGTCTCTTCTCCTGACACATTTACCTGTATAAAACATTTTACATCATGCGAGCTATATTGTTCAATACGTTTCGCGATAGATTCTCGTTCTAATGAGTGTAAGTAATATAGATTATCTATGACATCTTTAACTTTTCTCGATTGAAGTGTTCCGATAAAGTGCACATTCGCATCCTGAGGAAGTGCGGCTCTTTTTTCATTAAATCCTTCAATTCTATTCTCTCCAAAGTCTCTCACACCAGCGTCGTATGCTTCTAGCGCATCTTCAACAGTGTGATATTTAGTCACAGCGATAATCGTCGCTTGATTATTGACTTCTTCTTTTACTTTTAAATAATTATCTTTATTCAATTATAATCTCCTTCCAATAAACCCTAAAGCACGTCCCGTCGGTTGATCATCTAACCGATATGAAAAGAATTCTTCACTTTCCGTACCGATTGGTGTGACGTGAATGTTCGATTCTTTTATACCGTAATCGAGTGCTTGGTGTTTATTTGCAGTTTTTAAATCGAGTAAGAATTTATCGTTACCTAATGGAGTGACTGCCTCTTTAGCAACTAAAAACGAATCGTTGACGACCGCATCATCGACTTCGTAATAATCGCCGTTAATCGCAATTCCAATGACGACGCGTAAATCATCGATATCTCCGTCGTAATGATCTAATAGGTTTTTTAATACGTTCCCACGCGTTCCCTTCCATCCTGCATGCACTAAACCGATAAAGTTATTCGCTACGCTGTACACATAAATTGGTGTACAGTCTGCGTAATTCATACCGAGTACGATATTTCTTTCATATGTATATAGAGCGTCTATACCATATATGTTATTTGTTAACGCATCTACATTTGTCCCGGCATCCGTTTTTTTTACTTCATACACTTTGTTTTCATGCGTTTGAATTGGGATCACGAAATCTGAACGTTCAAATCCGATTTCTTCACTTAAAAGTTGTTGATGGTGGTGTACATTGTCCGGATTATCTCCGATATATAGCGCCATATTAAATGCATTTTTTGGATAGTCGCTTTGACCGTTTGTACGTTTCGTATACCCAAACACTAAATCGTCTGAACTGTATCCTACATAATGATTATAATTTTTAAACACGCGTATCTATCTCCTAATAGACAAAAACGGAGATATTGATGTCAATATCTCCGTGAGTGAATGTCTTATCTTCTACGACTACGACGACCTCTAATAAATGATGGTACGTCTGGCTCGTTATCTAATGAAGATTTTCTATCAGAGCTATCAAATGATTGTTCAGAATTTGAACGATCATCTAAGTTGATGAATGAATCTTCTCTTTCTTTTTCTTCGAATGAAGGTGCTTGTCTACGTTCTTGTTGAACTGGACGTTCAGGACCTCTTGATACTGACTTTTCGTTAAAGCCTGTTGCGATAACTGTAATTACTAGCTCATCTTCAAGCTCAGGGTTGATTACTGTACCGAAGATCATGTTTACATCTTCGTCTGCAGCGTCTTGAACGATGTCCGCAGCTTCTTGAGCTTCGAATAGTGATAAGTTTTCGCCACCAGTGATGTTCATTAACACACCTTGTGCACCGACGATTGAAGTTTCAAGTAATGGACTTGAGATTGCTTTTTTAGCCGCTTCAACCGCACGGTTTTCACCACTTGCGACACCGATACCCATTAATGCAGAACCTTTGTCTGTCATAATCGTCTTAACGTCCGCAAAGTCTAAGTTTACTTCACCGCTTACGCTGATGAGGTCTGAAATACCTTGAACCCCTTGACGTAATACGTTATCCGCTTCTTTAAATGCTTCCATCATCGGTGTTGATTTGTCAACGATATCGAGTAATCTGTCATTTGGGATAACGATTAATGTATCTACAGCAGCTTTCATTTGTTCTACACCTGCAGCTGCTTGTGTTTGACGTTTTCTACCTTCAAAAGAGAATGGGCGTGTTACAACACCAACTGTTAAAGCTCCCATTTCTTTTGCGATTTTCGCAACGACTGGTGCTGCTCCAGTACCAGTTCCGCCACCCATACCAGCAGTGACGAATACCATGTCCGCACCTTGGATTGCGTCTTCAATTTGTTCACGTGATTCTTCTGAAGCTTTTTTACCAATTTCAGGGTTCGCTCCAGCACCTAAACCACGTGTTAATTTTTCTCCGATTTGGATTTTAGATTCTGCTTTTGATAAGTTTAAAGCTTGTCCGTCTGTGTTAACTGCAATAAATTCAACGTTTTGCATACCTTCATCGATCATTCGGTTTACTGCGTTGTTTCCTCCGCCACCGACACCGATTACTTTAATAGATGCTTGATGGTTAAAACCAGTTTCAAATTCTAACATCTCACCATATCCTCCCAAATTTTAATTACTCAAATAAATTCTTAAATACTTTTTTCATAAATCCACCAAAGTCAGATTTCTCTTTTTCTTTTGGCGGGGCATTTTTAACATCTGACGTCTCAACGATTTCACGTTCGTAATCGTCATGTTCGTCTTCTTCGTATCGGTCGTCGTCTGACTCATATTCAACGTCTTCTTCGACTTCAACACTTTGATTTTTCTCTTTTCTTTCTCTAAATAGAGAAGGGAAAATCGACTGTTTTTCTTCTTCTACAATTGGTTCGTTGTCATCTCTGTCATAATCATCTTCATGATTATCAATTGTAACATAATCGAGGAGTTCATCAAAACGAATACCGCTTTCAACTGTAGCGATTGCACTCGTGAATTCAGGTTTTCTCGCACCCATTTGTGTTGGGATATGAACGCGTACTTTTTCAGAAACAATATCGAGTAGTAAATCTCTAATTCCTCTCATGTTTGCAGTACCACCTGTAATGACGAATCCACCGCTAATATCGTCGATATTCGCTTCACCGAGTTCTCTAAAGATTTCCATAAACATATCTTCAAGAGTCACTTCGATGACGTCAGATAAGTCTTTCGCACTCACTTCTACGTCTTTATCACCGTTGTTTTGTGGGAAGACGACGCGTTCACCTTCTGGTGCTCTTTCGTAAAATGCGTGACCATATTGCTCTTTTGCACGGTTTGCATAATGGAAGTCTGTATTAAACTCTCTCGCAATGACTTCAGTAATCGTGTTACCACCTGCAGGGATAACACCTGCATATTTTAACGATCCATCTTTATAGTATGCGTACTGTGTTAAGTCAGCTCCGATATCCATAACGACTGCGCCAAGTTCAATTTCAGCCTCTGTTAAAATATGTGAGTAGTTATATGCGTCTGAAGTGACGTCTACGATATCTAGACCTGCTTCTGCCGCACAGTTACCCATGTTTAAGAATAACGTACGATCTACAGCGATGATACCAGCTTTCACAGTGAGACTTTCTCTAGCGATAATCCCTTTTGGATCTTCGACTTCATGTAAATCATCAACGACAAATGACACAGGGAATACTGTGACAATTTCTTGATCTGTTGAAATTTCTTTAAAGCGAATATTTTCAAGTAATTCTTCGATGAGTTCTCCATCGATTTCTGTATCTTTACCAGAGAATCTTAACGTTTCTGTTGTAAATATGACATCAGAATTCGTTATTGGAACTTTTAAAAATACTTCGTCAATATCTATATTTGCTATTAGTTCTGCTTTTTTCACTGTATCTATAATTCCACTTTTAGCGAGATCAAAATCTCGAATCATACCCTTTGATACGCCATCAGTGAAGGTTTGGCCAGTACCAATAATATTTACACCATCGTGAAATTTCTCTCCAATCACGATTTTAACACTCGAGGACCCTACATCTAGGGCAACATAATATTGTTCCTTCACCTGAATGCCTCCCAATCTTTTCAGAATAATCTATCCTATAGTTTACCTTAAATAAAGCGAATTGTGAACTAAATCAGTTAAATAAATGAAACTTTTCACTAATCTGTTGATGTTTCGATTTTTTCAAGTGATTTCTTAATCACATCTAGGCTTTCGTTTATATCTTCGATATAAGGTACATGTCTTGGAATACTTGACATGTCGCGCTTCACACGCCTTGCTTCTTCAGTATTATACGGAATAAACGCATTACTCACTTCTAAATCGATAATCCCCTCATTATCTCCAATAGATTCGCGCATTCCATTAAAGTAATTGATCTTTTCACCAAATGTCGTATAGTCTGCGATAATTTCCTGACCGTTATTCATAAGTACTTGAATTCTCGTATATGATTCATCATACGGTCGATAATATATCTCAGATATCATTCGTAACATCTCTGGATTGACATCGTTTAAACTATCGACAAGTGCGTCGAACTCTCTACCTTCAAAGAAATGGATAATCGGTGCATCTACAGGTTCCATATGAAATCCTCTTAATACGCGTTTATTTTCGAGTACTGGATAATAGTTTCGGTTGCTTTCAATAAAACCAACGACGTTATGTTCTTTAACATTTATAATGACTTTATTTGGCCATTCACGTTCGATGTCAATTGACTGTATAATCGGTAACACTTTTACTTTATCTTCAGATTTATTTGACTGAAGCAAGTACATTTTTTGTCCTGTGTCTATACCGCTTCTATCTAGTATTTCTTTGTCGGCGATGTTTTCATTACCGACAATTTCAATTTCTTTAATATCAGATAGACTGGATATTAAATATGTAGCTATCGTAATTAAAACGAGCGCAATTCCAATAAGAAATATAAGTTTTTTATAATTTAAATTTGGCAGTGATAACTGTGGCTTTTTAACCGATTTAAATCGCTCTTTTAGCGTCTCTTTTTCATCTTCTTCAGACTCATATTCTATTGAAGGTGCATCTTTTTCTTCATCGCGGTAGTCTTCAATTAAAGATGGATCTAACGTGTCTTCGTCACTCTTTGTCACTTCATCTTGTTGTAGTGTTATAACACCTTCCTGAACGAGTGCTTCTATGACTTCAAGTTCCGTTTTAAATGAGGGGACATCGTCAGTGTGTGTATGCTTCTTATCTTTTTTAGTCGTATGATTCTTTTTTAACTTCTTTTTTAAATCATCTACGTTAAAATCTTCACTCATCGTGTCCCCTCCTTTTTATAATTGATGAACTGCTTCTTTAAAATGTCGGCCACGCGTTTCAAAATCAGGATACTGATCCCAACTCGCACACGCTGGTGAAAATAGTACTTTGTCTCCAGCATTACCATGTGTTTTGACAATGTCGACAGCTGTGAATGGATTATCTGTTTCAATCACTTCGATATTGTTTTCATTTAAAAATTGCTTTAGCTTTTCTTTCGTTTCACCAAATACGATACCGAGTTTTACATGCTTTAAATGTGAAAGAAGTTCTTTAAAATCTTGTCCACGGTCTAATCCACCAGCGATCCAAATCGTCGGCGTATTAAAGCTATCTAATGCAAATGTCGTCGCGAGCGCGTTCGTCGCTTTTGAATCGTTATAAAATCTCATGCCGAGTTTTTCATCGACGAATTCCATACGGTGCTCGATACCTTTAAACGTCGTTAAAACATATTTCATATGCTCGATCGGTACATTTTTTAAACGTGCAACGAGTAAACTTGCAAGGATATTCTCTAAGTTATGTGGACCTTTTAACAGAATCTCTTCGATATTTATTATTTTTTTACCAAAAACATATATCCAATTATCTTTTACATATGCATCTGCTTCCTCATCGATACTGAAGAAGTAAACGTTACTCTTCACATCTTTATGTTCGACAAAATGTCTTTGAGATTGATTAAATATAACAATGTCCGTGTCCGTCATATTTTTCATCAGAGATAGTTTCGCTGATTGATACTCATTTAAATCTTTATGATAATCGAGATGCGCTTCATATATGTTTGTAAATACTGCGATATTCGGTCTAAACGTATCGATGCCCATTAATTGAAAGCTAGACAATTCCATTACGAGTTCGTCTGACTGTTCTTCAAGCGCCGCTTGGCTTGCTGGATATCCGATGTTCCCGCATAAAATTGGAGTGCGGTTTCCATCAGTGAGTAGTCTTCCAACGAGTTCTGTCACCGTCGTTTTTCCGTTCGTTCCGGTAATACCAATAATCTCATTATTTGTGATTAAATACGCAAGTTCTACTTCAGTAATAATTTTAATATTGCGTTTTAAGGCTTCCTGTAAAAAAGGAATCGTATACGGAATACCTGGATTTTTAACGATCAACTCTTTGTCGTTTAATAGATGCTCTGGATGATGACCATCTACGACTTTCACGTTCATTTGTTTTAAATGATTTAAAACACTCTCTTCAACGAGAACCTCACTCGTAGTAAGTGTGATATCTGCACCGAGTTTAAACAGTGCTTCTATCGCACTACGACCACTTCGTCCGTAACCTAAAACGAGCACCTTTTTATGTTTAAATGATTCGATTTCTTTCATAATTTAGCCTCCGATTAAAATACCAATTAGACCAAAAATTAAACCAACGAATGAAAATACGAATACAATTTTACGTTCATTCCATCCAGACAATTCAAAGTGGTGGTGAATCGGTGTCATTTTAAATACACGTTTACCTGTCGTTTTAAATGATACGACTTGTATAATGACGGATGATGTTTCGATGACGAATATGATACCGACTATAAGCAGTAATAAACTGTTGTTTAACATAATCGATACGATACCGACAATCCCACCGAGTGCTAAAGATCCAGTGTCTCCCATAAATACTTTCGCTGGATATTTGTTAAATAGTAAAAATCCGAGTTGTGCTCCAATTAGTATCGATAAAAATAAAATAATTTCTTTTTCTGAATGTAACCACGCAATGGCTAAAAATGTACCGTTCGCAATAATCGTCGTACTTGTTGATAACCCGTCTAAACCGTCCGTTAAGTTTACAGCATTACTAAAACCAACGAGCCAGAATACGATCCAAACGATGAAAAACACACCGAGTGGAATTGTAATATCTGTCATTGGTATCGAAACACCAAGCTCAATAGAAGGTACGAATTTCATCATAATGAAAAAGACGATAATTGACACGACTACTTGCGCCAGCGCTTTTTGCTTAGATGTTAATCCTCTATTATCTTTTTTTACAACGATGATGTAATCGTCAATAAAACCAATTAATCCAAATCCTAGCGTTACGATGACGAGGATGAGTAATTTCGAAACGTCTTCAACGAAGAACATACATATTATCGATAACACCACCGTTACAGAAATAAATGAAATACCACCCATTGTCGGTGTGCCTGTTTTCGCTAAATGACTTTCCGGACCTTCCTCACGAATTGCTTGGCCAAATTTTAATTGTTTTAATTTTGGTATCATCATTTTCATTAATGCTGCAGACAATATAAATGAAATGATTAATAATATAATACTCATCGTTACCTCCTAATTGTTTG
Organism: Nosocomiicoccus sp. HMSC059G07; assembly: GCF_001815515.1. NCBI lineage: Bacteria > Bacillati > Bacillota > Bacilli > Caryophanales > Staphylococcaceae > Nosocomiicoccus > Nosocomiicoccus sp. HMSC059G07. The sequence goes on along the minus strand of NZ_KV820866.1, from coordinate 42,798 downwards.
GGTCTTTCATTTGTAACGTAAAGTTGATTTTTTGTTTATCTCCAAGTGGTTCACCTGGTTTAATCGTTTGTGCTGTGACGTAACCTTCACCTTTAAAGTTCGATTTGAGTCCTAAATAGTCCATGATGAGTAATGCGTCACGCTTAGAAAACCCACGTAAGTCCGGCATCGTACGTTCACCGTCTGTGACGATGACGAGCACTTCAGACGGCAACATTTCTTCATGTTTTGGATAATAGTCTTCAACTTTCGTTCCTTCACCGACATACACTTGTTTTAATAAATCATTTTGTAATACGTCGACGTCTGCAATGTTTTGACCTGTAATGTCTTCCATTTTAATCGTTTTAATTTCTTGACTGTTTTGAACGTCTTTAACGTCTAAATATTTGAGTGAGCGTTCCATTAGCGGATTAAATCCTCTCGACACACCGAAGTCCCACGTCTCACTTTTATTTTTTGATGCACGTTTAATACCGTAATAGACGATAATTCGTGGATCTTCAACTGGTGCATATCCGATAAATGACGTTATAAACTCATATTCTCCTGTTAAATATCCGCCCGTTTTTTCGTCATACATTTGTGCTGTACCAGATTTACCTGTGACTTGATAGTCATCGAGTGCGTACATACTGTTTCTATCTAACGAACCTGCGACGAGTGTGCTCATTTCTTCCATCGTTTTCTCGGCTGTTTCTTTACTAATGACTTGTCCGAGATTACGTTCTTGACCTCGATATATTTCTTCGTTCGTTTCTGGGTCGACAACTGACTGAACGACGTATGGTTTTTTCATCATCCCATCGTTCAGTAACGCAGTAAATCCTTGAATCATTTGAATTGGCGTGACACTAATCGTTTGCCCAAACGAACTCGTCTTTTGTTGTAGTTCGTTGTCCCACACAATTTGTCCACTTGCTTCTGTATTAAATTCTGATTTCGTAGGTGTCCCAAATCCAAATGACTGATAATATTCGAGC